>VBCS01000404.1 GCA_005888955.1 Betaproteobacteria bacterium | reverse complement strand
CCGTCGGCGCTGAGCCACACGATGCGCCGCCTCGAGGAACGGCTGCGCATCCAACTGCTGGCCCGCAGCACGCGAAGCGTCTCGACGACGGAGGACGGCGAGCGGTTGCTGGCGCGTCTTGCCCCGGCGATCGACGAGATTTCCAACGCGGTCGAGGATCTGGGGCGTTTGCTCGACCGGCCCTCGGGACACGTCCGGATTACCGCATCCCGAACTGCCGCTCGAATGGTGATAGCGCCCGTCCTGCCCCGGTTCACCCAGAGCTATCCTGAGATCGTCGTCGAAACCCTCATCGATCCTGCTTTGACGAACATCGTCGCGCAGCGGTTCGATGCCGGCATTCGCCTTGGCGAGTCTCTCGAGAAGGACGTGGTCGCCGTCCCGGTGACGGGCCCCCTTCGTATGGCCGTCGTCGGAACTCCGCAGTACTTCGCGACGCATCCAGCACCGGCAACACCGCACGACCTTCGCAAGCACCGCGGCATCAACTTCAGAATGCCGACAGCGGGCACGATCTACAAGTGGGAATTCGAGCAGCGCCACCACAAAATGGAGGTGGGCGTCGACGGGCCGCTCGTGTTCGATGACGAGGACATGGTCATCAACGCCGCGTTGGCCGGTGTGGGCCTCGCGTACGTGATCGAGGACCAAGTTGCGTCCCTGCTCAAGGCTGGGGCGCTCGCGAGAGTGCTCGAGGATTGGTGCCCGCCGTTTCCCGGCTTCTTTCTCTATTACCCGGGGCGGCGCCAGGTATCCCCGGCACTCGCGGCGTTCATCGACGCAATCCGGGTGCCGGCCAAAGCCAAAAAGAGCCGTTGATCGACAACGTCCAATAGCGGACCGTCGAAGACCCGGCCGTCAGCGCCGGCTATACTCGTGCCCTCTTTTGCAAGCCCGCGATGCGTGAATGCCGAAAGCAACCACGTCGATGCCTGAGACGAAGCGCTGGAGTTCCAACTGGTCGCGAGGCGTGCCGGGCCTCCTGTGGCGACTCGCCCGGGTCGGTATCCGCATCCGCCTTTTCTGGGTGGTCCGGGAAGGTGCTCCATCCAATATCGAGCGCCTGACTACAGACCCTCGGTTCTCGTTCGAGTTTGTCGGCACGGACGACATTCCGGAGCTCGTACGCGTCAGACCCGGAGTCGACGCCGCGAAGTGTGCAGAGCGGCTTCGAGGCGGACTCCGGTGCTATGTGGTGAAGGATGGAGGCCGCATCGTTTCCATGATGTGGTGCGACCTGGAAAAGTTCGATGTTGAGACTTTTCATCGGCGGCTCGGGGATCGAGAGGCCTATTTGTTTGGCGCCTACACCGATCCCGCTTATCGCGGGCAGAATCTGGCGCCTTTCCTGCGGATGAAATGCTACGGCGCGCTGCGTGCGATGGGGCGCGATTCGTTTTTTAGCATCACGGAATATTTCAATACCGCCGCACGCCGCTACAAGCAGAAGCTTGGCGCAGTCGACGAATCGTTGCATCTGCACGTCGGCATTTTTGGCTGGTCTTCGCGCACTCTTACATTGCGGCGATACACCGCTGACGTTTGACCCGGAGGTGCCGAAGTCGCGCTTTGCCACGGCTTAGCCTTAGCCTCCCGCGGGTGCTTGGCGACGTGACAGCACTCGCGTTCCAACGAGCACGCGAATCAAGACTACAGCGGGGACCATCAGCACGATCAGCACCGACGCATATGCGGTCGCATAACCGTATTCGCCGACCTCGGCGCGGCCGACGATGTTGACGGTCGCCATGTCGAAGCGCGGGCTGGTGAGGAAGATCACCGCGGAGATCGAGGTCATGGCGCTGATGAAGCTGACGACCAGCGCGGCGACCACGGCCGGCCGGATTAGAGGCAGGATCACGCGGCGAACTGTGACGAACGTGCCGGCGCGCAACGTTGCCGACGCCTCGTCCAGGCTGGGATCGATCTGACTCAACGCAGCCAGGCCGGCGCGCATGCTGGTCGTCATGTCGCGGAACACGAAGCAGGCCACGAGGATGAGGCCGGTGTAGGCGAGCTCGATCGGCGGCGCGTTGAAGGCAAGGATGTAGGCGATGCCGACCACGGTCCCGGGCACGGCGAAGTTCAGCATGGCCATGAATTCGAAGGCGCGCTTGCCGGCGAAGCGCTGGCGGTCCAGCAGATACGCGACCGTCAACCCGAATGCAGCCGTTAGAGGCGCCGCGGTCAACGCGATCATAAGCGTAGTCGAAAACGAGCTCCACGCGCCGCCGGTCCAGAAGAGCCTGCCGTTTTCGACCGCGATGCCGAACGCGGTCACGTAATGGCGCAGGGTCAGCGCGTGGTTGAGGCCCCATTTCTCGAAAAAGCCGCCGGTGAAAATCATCAAATAGATCACGACGGCCAGCGCTGCCCAGGGCAGGGCAAGACCAGCCGTGACCGCAACGACCGAGCGCGGCAACGGCGTGCGCAAGCCACCGTCGCCTTTGCCGCCTACGGTGACATAGCTGCGCCCCGCGAGCAGCCGCCGCTGGATCAGGAACAGGGCCAGCGAAAAAGCCAGCAGGATCACGGCGAGGACCACGGCGAGGACCGAGGCGCGCCCCGGATCCTGCTGCACGCCCACGACGGCGAAGTAGATCGCGGTGGACAGTACCTCCAGATTGCCGCCGAGCAATAACGGATTGCCGAAATCGGCGAGGCTCTCGATGAAAACGATAAGGAACGCATTGGCGATGCCCGGCGCCATCAGCGGCAGCGTGATGGTGCCGAAGGTCCGCATTGGCGACGCGCGCAACGTCTGTGCCGCCTCTTCCAGCGCCGGACTGATGCCCTCGGCGATCCCTACAAGCACCAGGTAGGCAACCGGTGTCAGCGCCAGCGTCTGCGCGAGCCAAACGCCGGGCAGGCCGTAGATCCACCGCGTCGGCCGGAGGCCGAAGCTCCATTCGAGCAGCGCATTCATCGCGCCGGAACGGCCGAACAGCAGTATCAAAGCTAGTCCGATGACAAAGGGCGGGGTGATCATCGGCAGGATCGAAAGGATGCTCAACAGCCGGCGTGCGCGGAACTGGGTGCGCGTCACGATAAGGACGAAACAGAACCCGAGCAGCGTCGCGGCCGATGCCGTCATCAGCCCCAGTTGCATCGTGTTCCAGACAATGCCGTCGTAACCCCAGACCTTGCTGCTCGCGAGGCGGGCTAACAGCGCGGTGAGCGAGAGATTGCCCGCAGAGTCAAGGAATGCGTGCAGAAAGAGCCGGCTGAGCGGGTAGAGCGTGAACAGGCCGACGAGCGCAACCGAAGCTCCAATGGCGCCGGCAACGAACGCGTCGCCCCTGACCCAGCCTTTGAGCGCCAGCCCGTGACAAAGAAGCACGAGCATGGCGGCGGCGACGAACAGAGCGCCGTAGCCCAGACCCTGCTGCCGGCGCGGCAGCTCGCCGAACGCAGTCGCGAGCTCGCGCCATCGCCAGCCCTCGATGTCGATCGCCAGCGCAATCGCCGCGATGTAGGCAAGCCCGGCAGCGCCGATCGCGATAAGCGCCCGCGCGGTGCGTCGTCTCGAATCGGGGTGTGTCGCGGGCCGCCACAGGAAGACTAAGGGTGCCAGCAACACAAGCAACAACGGGAGGAACCAGAGCCTGCCGTGCCAAAGGAGTTGCACCAGAGCAGGCGCGGACGCGGCGGCCGACGGGTACTGTCCCAACCATTGGAAAGCGAAGAATCCGCTACCGCCGATAGCGTTCCACGGCAGCACCGCGAAGCCGAACCATGCGAGCGCGAGCCAAGGGCTGATCGCGCGCCGCATCAGCGCTAGCCGCAGGTCACAGCAAGAGTGACCGAACGCAACATCAGTTCGTCATTCCCGCGAATGCGGGAATCCAGCGTCGTTCGACGAAAGCCGCTGGGTCCCCGCTTGCGCGGGGACGGCGAAGACTTGTCACGGACTTGCCGGTGGCAGGTTAAGCGCCCACCTCGCCACGCTTACTTCGGCGCCTTGAACACCTCGTTTTCCCAGCGCGAGAGCAGACGCTCGCGGCCTTCCTTCGAGCCGTATTTGTCGAGGTCGAGCTTGATCAGCTTTACCTCGGCGGGCTTGGGCGCCAGCGGATGGACCTGCGCATTCTTGTTCGATGGGATCTGGAACTTGTTGACCGTGATCGCGACGTTCTGACCGGCAGGCGACAGCACGAAATCCATCCACTTCCGCGCGCCTTGCGGGTTCGGGCCGCCCTTGATGATCGCCGAGGAAATGATCTCATAGCCGGTGCCTTCGCAAGGCGCCACCGTCTTGATCGGATAGCCCTGGGCCGCCTGCGCCACCGAGTCGTGCAGGAAGGTGATGCCGATCGTCGTCTCGCCCTTCGCCGCGGCGCGGATGCCGGCGGTGCCGGAGCGCGTGTACTGGTTCACGTTCTTGTTCATGGCGGCGAGGAACTTGAAGCCTTCGTCTTCGCCCATCAACTGCAGAATCGTCGAGACGGTGTTGAAGGCGGTGCCCGACGTCCCGGGGTTCGCCATCTGGATCTCGTTCTTGTAGGCGGGATTGATCAGGTCCTTCCAGCATTTCGGCTCGGGCATCTTGTTCTTTGCGAGGAGCTCCGTGTTGTAGCCGAATCCCAGCACGCCGGTGTAGATCGGCGTCTGAAAGTACTTGCTCTCCTCGGCGATGCGCTGCGCCCAGTCGTGCAGCTCCGCCACCATCGGGGATTTGTACGCCTCGAGCAGTCCTTCGGCCGCCAGCGCCTTGGCCGAAGCGGATTCGGCGGCGTGAACCACGTCGGCGCGCGGATTGCTCTTTTCCGCGCGGATCTGCGCCAGGCTTTCGCCGTCGGTGCGGCGGATGAAGACCGCCTTCTGCCCAGTGGTCTTCTCGTACGCGGCCTTCAGGGCCTCGCACCAGTCGACTTCGAAGTTGCACAGCACCGTAACTTCCTGCGCCGTTGCCGGGGCGGCAATTGCCCACAAAAGCAGGCTGCCCAGCAGAGTCGTCACGACCGAAGCGCTCGCGCGTCGAATGAGCTTCATCTGCCCGCCTCCCCCTTAAGTGCCACGATGCGATCCACATTAGCACTTGTCGCTCGCGAGCGCGAGACAGGGCCAGCGACGCCCGCGCCGAGGCGATGCAAATCGGCATGATCACCGATCGCCATCGGGCCACGAGCTCGATAACGCTGCTCGCCAGCGCGGCCAGACTAAGGTTCGACACGTTGCGGAGGCTGGTCCATTGAGGAACAGCGGGATCGCGCGCTCCAAATGAGCTCGCGGATGTAGACCAATTGCATACCACTGGTGCAAGTGGTATCTTGAGCTTATCATGCTGCAAGCCGCAGACTCGCCTGCGTGACGCCTTATCACGCGATCATTCGTTACATTATCGGCATCGACGGCGGCGGGACAGGAACTCGCGCCCGGTTGACGCGAGCCGATGGCGAAGTATTGGGCTTCGCGGAGGCGGGGCCATCGGCGCTCGGACAAGGCGTGCAGCAGGCGTGGAAGAATGTCTCGCAAGCCATCGAAGGCTCGTTCCACGCCGCGAACGTTCACGCCTGGCAACCCGCAGAATGCGCGGTCGGATTGGGCTTGGCCGGCGCGATCGTCCCGAAACACAACCGAGATTTCATGCAGGTGGCGAATCGCTTCGGCGAGATCGAGCTCGCGAACGACGGGTATACGGCGCTCTTGGGCGCGCACGGCGGCGGGCCGGGCGCCATCGTTGCCGCGGGCACCGGCAGCATCGGCGAGGCGCTGCGCGACGACGGCGAGCACGTCTCGGTCGGTGGCTGGGGTTATCCGGTTGGCGATGAAGGCAGCGGCGCCTGGCTGGGTATGTGTGCAGTGCGCGAGGCGCAACTTGCAAGCGACGGCCGCGGCCCAGCGGGTCCGCTGGTGCACGCAATCCGGGCCGTCGCGGGCAATTCGCGCGAAGCGCTGCTCGCATGGTGCGAGCGCGCCGGGCAGCATGCCTATGCAGCGCTCGCGCCACTCGTCTTCGACACGGAAGCGACCGATACCAGGTCTGCGGAATGGCTGAACGATGCCGCGCGAGCGATCGACGGCATCGTCCTTGCGCTCGATCCGGACGGCCGTCTGCCTCTCGTGGTCACCGGCAGCATCGGGCAGCGCTTGCAACGCCGGCTCGCGCCTTCGATCCGTGCGCGGCTCGTCGAGCCGGCGGGCGACGCGATCGATGGTGCTCTCCACCTGATTCGCGCGCGACTCGAGGAAACAGGACGGCGCTTCGATGGCCGGTGAGATCCACGGCTGCATCCTGACGCCGCGCGGTTTCGTCGACGGCACGCTCTCGCACCTTGGAGGCCATATCCGCCGCATCGAGGGAGCGCCGGTTCCGGATGAGCGCGCACGTGACGAAGCGCACATGTTTGTGCTTCCCGGGTTCATCGATTCGCACGTTCATGGCGGAGGCGGGCACGACACGATGGAGGGCGGCGACGCGATCGACAGCATCGCAAGAATGCACGTGCGGCACGGAACGACGTCGCTGCTCGCGACGACGATGACCGCGCCGCTGGCTGAACTCGAATTCGCGATGAGCGCAATTGGCGGGGCCTGCCGAATGCGCCGCAGCGGGGCGGCGCGCGTGCTCGGCGTGCACCTCGAAGGCCCTTATATCAATCCCCGCAAGCTCGGTGCACAGCCCGACTTCGTGCGGCCCGCGTCGATGCCCGAGGTCCTCGCGTTGCACGCGCTTGCACCGATCGTGCTGATCACGCTCGCACCCGAGCTGCCCGGCAATCTCGACAT
>VBCS01000403.1 GCA_005888955.1 Betaproteobacteria bacterium | reverse complement strand
CGCGCAGGAACTCGCCTTTGTCGAGCCCGCCGAGAAAGAGCGCTTCGTCGATGCGGATGTTCCACGCGCGTAGCGTCCGGATCACGCGCTCGTGGGCCGGCGCACCGCGCGCAGTGACAAGTGCGGTGCGGATCGGGCTCTGGTCTTCCGGATAATCCGACTGGATCTGGTGGAGCGCGGCCAGGAACTTCTTGAATGGCCCCCCAGGCAACGGGTCGCGCGCCGCCGCGGTCTCCCGCCTGGCGAACGCGTCCAGGCCGCCGGACTGGTACACGCGCTCGGCTTCGTCGGAAAAGATCACCGCATCCCCATCGAACGCGATGCGCAACTCGTCGGTCTCGTTCTTGTACACGCTGGGGAAGATCGTCGCCGCGGCATAGCCGTCGTCGAGCGCACGCTTGACGTCCCCGGTGTCGGCGGAGAGGAAAAGATGCGAGCCGAATGCCGGGACATACCGCGACGTTGGCTCGCCCTTGGTGAACGCCGCGCGACTGATGTCGAGCCCGTAATGCTTGATCGAGTTGAACACGCGCAAGCCCGTGTCCGCTGAGTTGCGCGACAGCAGGATCACCTCGACGTATTGCTTGTCGGGACGATTGAGCCGCAGCATCTTCTTGACCAGCGTGAACGCCGGCCCCGGCGCCAGGATCTCGTCTTCGTGCTCGATCTGATAGCGCTGATACGCGTCGACGCCCTGCTCGGTAAAGATGAGATGGCTCGCGGAGAGGTCGAACAACGCCCGCGAAGAGATCGCGACGACCAGCTTGTCGGCAAGCGTCGGCCTGGGCATCCCGCCATCCTAGTCCCGGCCTGTCGCCCTGGCTACGGCGGCGCGCAGAAAACGGCACCTTCCTCGAGCCAACCCGCGGCGCGCATGCGCGCCGCCTCGGCCGGGTCGACGACATAGCGATGGCGCAGCAACGCCACCTCGGTTCCAGGCCACAAGAAACGCACGACCGGCGTCATGCCCGCGGCGCAAACGCCGCTCGAGGGCGGCAGGGCACGGAACGCCAGACCCTCATACAGCCAGTAGGGGTTCGTTTTCACCACCGTGCACTCGTTGTCGTCGGCGGTGAAGAAATGCGAGTCCGGCCCGAGGTCCGGTGTGCCTGTGAAACGGCAGACCGGGACGGCACCGGACGCCACGTTATCGACGGTCCATGCGTGGAAGTGAAAGCCGGTGCGCATCCAACCCGAGCCGACCCCGCCCGCATCGATGAACGCCGCTTCCGCGAGTGACGCCGTCAGAAAGTAGGTATTGAGCGGCGGATAGAAGAATTCGACGACGTCGGCGTCGGTTGACGCGATCGCGATGCCGACTCCGCCGATCGGCAGGATCGCGAGGTTCGCGAGTTGCGGCGAGTCGACGACCAGGTTCGCCAGCCGCTCGCTCAATGCGGCGGGTTGGAAGAAGAACGTCAGCCAACACGCCTTGCCGGCGGCGATCGGCACGCCGACGTGGCAACTGCCAGTCGCGCTGTAGTCGTATGCCGCAGGGCCTGTCAGCACCACCGCGCTCGGGGTAAGAGGCGCCGGTCCCTGGTTGACCAGCTGCACCGTGAGCCCGGCAGACGGGGTGCCGACGATCTGCGCCGCGAACGATAGCGCCGGGGGAGCGAAAGAAAGCGATGCCGTGCCCGCCTGCGCGTCGACACCGCGGCCGTAGAAAGTGAGAAGCTGATCGGGCGTGCTCGTCGTATTGCGCAACCACACGCCGCCCGAAGTCTGGCCGGGCACCATTGGCGCAAATGTCACGGTGACGGAGCACGCGCCGCCTGGCGCGAGCGTGATGCCCGTCGCACAGGTCGCGCCTACGTGATACGCGGGACCCGTCGCCGGATGGATGCTGACGTCGGTGAACGACCACGGCTGATCGCCGCAGTTGCTGATCGTTGCGGTGGCGGAGGTCGAGCTGCCGACCAGCCGGTTGCCGAAGAGCAGCGTATCGTCGCTCGCGCAGAAGCGGCCTTGCGCGCCGGCGCACGACGCGACGACGAGGCCGGCGATCCCGAGCAGCAGGCGTGCGTTAGACGCGCCGGTCAGACTTGCGTGGCGCTGCATAAAGACGGTTGGATCTCCCGCTGCATTCGTGCACCTACGCCGCCCGCCGCATGCCCTTGCCGAGCTCGGTGAAAACCGCGCGCACCTGCTCGACCGCCCAGTCGATTTCTTCGCGCGTGATCGTGAGCGATGGCGCAAAGCGCACCACAGTGCCGTGCGTATCCTTCGACAACACGCCTCGCGCAAGGAGTCGATCGACGATGGCGCGCGCGTCGGTGCGGCGAGCGTCGACCTCGAGGCCGACGAACAGCCCACGTCCGCGAATGTCGCGGATCAGCGGACTCTTGATCGTCTGCAATTGCGCGAGCAGATAAGCGCCAAGCTCCGCCGAGCGCTCGATCAGCCCCTCGTCGTAGAGCACGGCGAGCGCCTCCAGCGCGACTGTCGCGGCGAGCGGATTGCCGCCGAACGTGCTGCCGTGATCGCCCGGATGGAAGACCTGCATCACTTCGTTTGTCGCGACGAACGCCGAGACCGGCAGCATTCCGCCGCCCAGCGCCTTGCCGAGTGCCACTCCATCCGGCACGACGCCTTCGTGCTCACACGCCAGAAACTTGCCGGTGCGGCCCATGCCGGTCTGGATTTCGTCGGCGAGAAGGAGCACGCGATGCTCGCGGCAGATGCGCGCGCACTCGGCGAGATAGCCCGCGGCAGGGACGACGATGCCGCCCTCGCCCTGGATCGGCTCGACCAGGAATGCCGCGGTATGCGGCGTAATCGCGGCCGCGAGCGCCGCGGCGTCGCCGAACGGAATCAGCTTGAATCCGGGCGCGAATGGCCCGAAGCCGTCGCCGTATTGTGGATCGGACGAGAAGCCGACAATGGTAATCGAGCGGCCGTGAAAGTTGTTCTCGCAGGCGATGACCTCGGCCTTTCCCTCGGGGATGCCCTTGACGCGATAGCCCCACTTGCGCGCCGCCTTGAGCGCTGTTTCGACCGCTTCGACGCCGGTGTTGACGGGGAGCGCGCGGTCGAGTCCCGTCAGCTCGGTCAGTCGTTTCAAAAACAGCGGCAGTTTGTCGGTGTGCACGGCGCGTGAAGTGACCGCGAGCCGCTGCGCCTGGGCGATCAGCGCCTGCACGATGCGCGGATGGGCGTGACCATGACTCACTGCGGAGTACGCCGAGAGCATGTCGAGATAGCGGCGGCCGTGCTCGTCCCACAGCCAGACGCCTTCGCCGTGCGTCATGACGACGGGCAGCGGCTCGTAGTTGCACGCCCCGTGCCGGCGCTCGGTTTCGATCAGCGACGAACCCGGGGCACCCAAGCCGACGGGGCCGGCGATCAAGACGCCGTTGCGAGCAGATCGAACTTGCGGCTTCATGGCAGTGCTCCTTCGACTCGAAGATGGTCCGGTCGTTCAAAACGCTTCGGGCAGCTGCTCCGTGTGGGCGCGCGCCATTCTCAGCTAATTGCGCGGATTGCGAAACGGCGGCAGTGCGCGACCCCGGCTCGTCGCCAGGGCGGACGAATCAGGAACGAAGCGGGAGATAACTTCGCCAGGACATGAGGGCGAATTCTACCCTCTGCTGTCGCGCGCTGCCCGCTGCAGTGCACAAATCGGCATCTATCGTCTCACGCCGTCGAGGCCGAAATTTAATTCGGTGGCCTACAAGAATCATGTCGGTGTGC
>VBCS01000402.1 GCA_005888955.1 Betaproteobacteria bacterium | reverse complement strand
AACACCAGTGCGATCGCAGCCCTGTGCAGAGAAAACATCTTGCCTCCTTCACGCCATCGAACCCTGCGCTCCTTTTCGACGGCGAGTCATGCAGCGATATCGCTCACTGCTTCCAAAACTCGCGTGAGGCGATGCGCGCGCCCTCGGCCATCGCCGCCATCTTCGCCCACACGACATCCGGATCGACCGCGGCCTGTCCCACCCAGGTGCCGTAACCGCAATCGCTGCCGGCCATGACATTTTCTCGGCCGACAAGCTTCGCATAGCGACCAATCCGTTGCGCGATCAGCTCCGGATGCTCGATGAAATTCGACTTCGATTCGATGACGCCCGGAATGAGCAGCTTGCCTTCCGGCAGCTTGATTTTCTCGAACAGCGCCCACTCGTGCGCATGGCGCGGATTGGAAGCCTCGATGGCGATGGCGCTCGGTCGCGCGCGGAACACGATGTCGATCACGTCGGAGAGCGGAACGTCGCAATGATGCGGGCCTTCGTAATTGCCCCAGCATAGATGCATGCGCACCTGCTCCGGCGGAATGTTCGCTAGCGCGTGATTGAGCGCTTCCACGTGCAGCTGCGCCTTTTTGCGCCAGTCGGCGAGACTGAGATCGGCGTACTGGATATGCCGCCCCATCCCGAGATCGGGACAGTCGATCTGCAGGATGATGCCGGCCTTGGCGATCGTCTCGTACTCGTGCCGCATGGCCTCCGCGATCGCGAACAGGTACGTCTCCTCGCTCGGGTAGTGCTCGTTGCGGAAGAACAGGGAGACCACACCCGGCGACGCTGCCGTCATGAACGCTTCCTCGGCCTTGACCTTGGCGAACGCCGCCTGCAGATGATCGACGTCGGCTTGCGCCGCCTGGCGGTCGCGGACGCCGATAGCCGCGTTGCAGGCGGGCGTCTTGCGGCGCGAGCGCCCCGGATCGCCGAAGACGCGCTTCGCGAGAGTGGGGAACTCCACCAGATCCTGGTAC
>VBCS01000401.1 GCA_005888955.1 Betaproteobacteria bacterium | reverse complement strand
TGGATATAAGGCGTTTTCTGATTCTTGCGTAAGCCGGCATCCTCATTCGCGTCGGCGCACCGCCTACGCGACCCGGTCCCGGAAGCTGGCGACGCCGGCAGACTTGGCGCAGTGTGCGCAGCAATAGAAGACTCCATTGTCTTCGAGCCCGTGGCCGATGATCCGGCAGCGGCAATGCGCGCAAGTCGGTGCGAGAACCTGGATCGCGCATTCGAAGCTGTCAAAAATGTGGTTCTTGCCGCTCTGGATAATCGTGAACGCCTTGTCGTAGTCGTTGCCGCATAACTCGCACTTTGCCATGTCTGGACTCCTCGAAAATGGACCCTCTCGCGCCGGTGCGGCCTGTGCCGTGTATGGCACTAGAGTCGCGGCAAGAGTTCACCCGACAGGCGCGTGCACAGGCGTCAAAACAGGAAACGTGCATTGTGGTGCCGGGAGAGGGAATCGAACCCTCACTCTGTTGCCAGAACTGGATTTTGAGTCCAGCGCGTCTACCAATTCCGCCATCCCGGCTCTTCGCGCGCGAGGCGCGGCGGTAGGCGCGGACGTTGCCCGCGCGAGGTGGAAACGGCATTATCGCGGAAACGGCCACACACGACAAATGGGCCGATGCGTACGATGTCCGATAGCCCGCCCTACCGCCTTTCCGATTTCGATTACGAACTGCCGCCCGAGCTGATCGCGCAGACGCCGGCGGTATCACGCAGCGCGAGCCGCCTGCTGCACGTCGCCGGCGCGAAGCTATGCGACCGCGCGTTCGCGGACCTGCCCGAGTTGCTCGCGCCCGGAGA
This sequence comes from Betaproteobacteria bacterium, assembly GCA_005888955.1. Classification (GTDB taxonomy): domain Bacteria; phylum Pseudomonadota; class Gammaproteobacteria; order Burkholderiales; family Casimicrobiaceae; genus PALSA-1003. The sequence goes on along the minus strand of VBCS01000401.1, from coordinate 2,236 downwards.
TCTGCTCGTCTTCAACGACACCAAGGTCATTCGCTCGCGCGTTTACGGCCGCAAGGACAGCGGCGGCAAGGTCGAGCTGTTGCTCGAGCGTATCGTCGCCGGCGACGAAGCGTGGATGCAGCTTTCCGCCAGCCATGCGCCAAAGCCCGGCGCCAGCTTCACGCTCGACGGAGGTGCGAAGGCAACGGTCATCGAGCGTGAAGGACGGTTCTTTCGCTTGCGGATCGCCGCCGATGTCCCGTTCGCCGCCTATCTCGATCGCCACGGCAAGGTCCCTTTGCCGCCGTATATCGCCCGCGCACCGCAGCCCGAGGACAGCGAGCGCTACCAGACCGTTTACGCGCGGCATCCCGGCGCGGTTGCGGCGCCCACGGCCGGCCTGCATTTCGACCTGCCCATGCTCGAGCGCCTGCGCGAGCGCGACGTCGCGTACGCGTACGTTACGCTGCACGTCGGCGCGGGGACCTTCCAGCCCGTCGAAGTCGAGGATCTCGCGCAGCATCGCATGCACAGTGAGCGCTTCGATATTCCCGCCGCGACGGTCGCCGCTGTCGCCGCCACGCACGCATTGGGGCGCAGCGTGATCGCGGTCGGGACGACCAGCTTGCGCGCGCTGGAATCGGCAGCGACGCCGGGCGGATTGCGAGCGGGCACTGCGGAAACCGAGCTCTTCGTCACTCCCGGCTTTCGCTTCCGCATCGTCGATCGCCTCCTGACCAATTTCCACCTGCCGCGATCGACGCTGTTGGTGCTCGTTTCCGCCTTTGCCGGCTACGCGCCGATTCGCGCCGCCTACGCGCACGCGATCCGCGAGCGCTACCGCTTCTTCAGCTATGGCGACGCGATGCTGCTCGAGCAAGATACAGCGGCGCGAGCCCGCGGCGAGGGGCCCCACGCGTGAGCGTGGGGATCGCGCGCGGCGAATCGACGCTGCGGCCGACGCTCAGCCGAGCATGTATGGTGCCGGTCCAGGGAGGCCGGACGCCGCAGGCGGGTGAATCCCCACCTGCTATGCCGCTCGAAACGCCGCGTGCGGATGAATCCGCACCTACGAACTACATGTAGGGCCGAATTCATTCGGCCGCTGTGTCACCGCTGCTAAAATCCCCGCGATGGAGTTCGAGATTACCGCCCGATGCGGCGCCGCGCGGCGCGGAAGGCTCACGCTGGCCCACGGCACCGTCGAGACGCCGGTCTTCATGCCGGTCGGCACCTACGGCACGGTCAAGGCGATGGCGCCCAACGAGCTCGAGGCGCTCGGCGCCGAGATCGTGCTCGGCAACACCTTCCACCTGTGGCTGCGTCCCGGCGTTGAAGTCATCGCCGCTCACGCCGGGCTGCACCGCTTCATGGGCTGGTCGCACCCGATCCTCACCGATTCGGGAGGATTTCAAGTATTCAGCCTCGGACCCTTGCGCAAAGTTCACGAGGAAGGCGTCACCTTCGCCTCGCCGGTCAACGGCGACCGCCTGCACTTGACGCCGGAGCTGTCGATGCAGATCCAGCGCACCCTCGATGCCGACATTGCGATGGTCTTCGACGAGTGCACGCCGTATCCGGGCTCGCGCGACGAGGTCGCCGCGTCGATGCAGCTGTCGTTGCGCTGGGCGGCGCGGTCGAAGGCCGCGCACGAAGACAGCGCCAACGCGCTGTTCGGGATCGTCCAGGGCGGCATGTTCGAGGACCTGCGCGAGGAGTCGCTGGCGGAGCTCTGCCGCATCGGCTTCGACGGCTACGCGATCGGCGGCTTGTCGGTCGGCGAGCCGAAGGAGGAGATGCGGCGCATCGAAGCGCATATCGCAGCGCGGCTCCCCGCCGATCGCCCGCGCTATCTGATGGGCGTCGGCACGCCGGAGGACATCGTCGAAGCGGTCGGCAACGGCATCGACATGTTCGACTGCGTGCTGCCCACCCGCAACGCGCGCAACGGCTGGCTGTTCACGCGCCACGGGGACATCAAGATCCGCAACGCCCGCCATCGCGCCGACCCGGATCCGCTTGACGCGACCTGCTCCTGCTACACCTGCCGCAACTTCAGCCGCTCGTACCTGCATCATCTGCAGCGCGTCAATGAAATCCTGGGCGCGCGGCTCAATACCATCCACAACCTGCACTATTACCTTACGCTGCTCGCCGAGCTCCGGCTGGCGATCGCCGCCGGCACGCTGCCCGCCTATGCGCAAGCGTTCGAGAGCGACCGGACTCGCGTGCTAGAATAAAGGGTTTTCCGCGATCT
>VBCS01000400.1 GCA_005888955.1 Betaproteobacteria bacterium | reverse complement strand
TCGGGACTGCGGAATTCTTTCCACTCCGTGACGACGACCAATGCATCGGCGCCCGCGACGGCGTCGAGCGGCGATTCCGCGTAGGAAAGCCCGGGCATGGGGCCGAAGACGCGCTTCGCCTCATCCATCGCCACCGGGTCGTATGCAACGACCGCCGCGCCACGTCCGACGAGACCGGAGACGATCGTCTGCGACGGTGCTTCGCGCATGTCGTCGGTGTTCGGCTTGAACGCCAAGCCCCACAAAGCGATCTTCCTACCGGCGAGATCGGAACCCAGACGGTTCGTAATCTTTTCGATCAGGCGCAGCTTCTGCGCCTCGTTGGCCTCCGCTACCGCAGTCAGAATCGTCAGCGGCCGTCCATGCTGCTGCGCCGTGAACTGCAGAGCCTTGACGTCTTTCGGAAAGCAGGAGCCACCGTAGCCCGCGCCCGGGTAAAGGAAGTGATAGCCGATGCGCGGGTCGGCCCCGATCCCCTGCCGGACGTGCTCGATATCTGCGCCAAGCTCATCGGCGAGGTTGGCGAGCTCGTTCATGAACGAGATGCGCGTGGCGAGCATCGCATTGGCGGCGTACTTGGTGAGCTCGGCCGAGCGCACGTCCATCACCAGCAAGCGCTCGTGATTGCGCTGGAACGGCGCGTAGACGGCGCGCAAGAGTGCGATCGCTCTCTCGTCGTCCGCACCGATGACGACGCGGTCGGGCTTCATGAAATCCTCGACGGCCGCGCCTTCCTTGAGAAATTCCGGATTGGCTACGACGGCGAAGGGGACCTGCGCCCCGCGTGCGGCAAGCTCGGCGACGATGGTCTCGCGCACGCGATCGGCAGTTCCGACGGGCACCGTCGACTTGTCGACGATGATCTTGTACTCGGTCATGCGCATGCCGATGCCCCGCGCGGCCGCGATCACGTGCTGCAGGTCGGCCGATCCGTCCTCGCCGGGCGGAGTCCCGACCGCGATGAACTGCAGCGCACCGTGGCGGACGGCTGCGTCGGCATCCGTGGTGAACTGCAGCCGCCCGGCTGCGACGTTGCGCCGGATCATTTCGGGCAGCCCGGGCTCGTGAATCGGCACGCCACCGCGATGGAGAATGTCGATCTTGGAAGCGTCGACATCGAAGCACAGCACGTCGTTGCCGACCTCGGCCAGACATGCACCGCTCACCAGGCCGACGTAACCGGTACCCGTTATCGTTATTTTCACGCGGCGACCTCCAAGGACCGATTGATGCGCGCAAGCGCTTCCAGCGGGTCTGCGGCTTGCGTGATCGGCCGCCCGATCACCAGATAGTCGGCACCGCCGGCGATCGCCGCCTCGGGGGTGACGATCCGCGACTGGTCGTCGGCGGCAGACCCGGCCGGACGAATGCCGGGTGTCACGAGCTTGAAACCGGCGCCGAGCGCGTGTCGCAAGGCGGGCGCCTCGACGGCCGAGCAGACCGCGCCGTCGAGGCCGCAGTCTGCCGCAAGTCGTGCGAGGCGCAAGGCGATGCTTTCGGGCGCCTCGGTAAAACCAAGCTCCGCGACATCACCCGCGCCGAGGCTCGTCAATACCGTCACCGCGATCAGCAAGGGCCGCGGGGCAGATCGCTCGGTAGCCGTGCGCGCGACCGATTCGCGCGCGGCCACGAGCATCGTGCGGCCGCCGGTCGCATGCACGTTGAGCATCCACACGCCGAGCCGCGTCGCCGCGGCGCACGCCTGCGCGACAGTGTTCGGGATATCGTGAAACTTGAGGTCGAGAAAGACGCGAAAACCGCGCTCGATCATCCGCCGCACCGGCTCGGGCCCGGCGACGACGAACATTTCCTTGCCTACCTTGAGCGCGCAGGCCGCGGGATCGAGGCGATCGACGAACGCCATCGCCTGCGTTGGATCGGCGAAGTCGAGCGCCACGATGACTTTGGGATCGACCTGCATCACGTCGGTTCGCGCATAGAGGGGTATCGGTTCAGGCGACATAGCCATCCGGTGTCTCCGTGCGCCGCGGCGTATACGTTTCCCATTTGCCGCAACCGGGGCAGCGCCAGTAGTACTGCTTGGCACGGAAGCCGCACTGCTCGCAGCGGTACATGCCGAGGCGCTTGATATGCTGCGCCACCAGGCCCTTGACCAGCTCGAGGTCGTGGCGTCTTTCGGCCGGCGCAGCAACCAGTTGCGCCTCGAGCAGTTTGTCCAGCCCGAGCAGCGTCGGATTGCGCACGAGCTCGTCCTTGATGAGCTGTGCCGCTGCGTCGGCGCCTTCGTGGGCAAGCACCTGGCTGAAGAGCGCGTTCAGGAGATCGAGCGACGGATATTGGTCCTCGTAGCTGCGCAGCATCCGTATGCCCTGCGCGACGTCCCCGTTTTTGCGGTACGCGTCGGCAAGCCGGTCCGCGACCAGGCCGAGAAAGGAGGGATTCTACGATTCGATGCGCTGCCAGGCTGCGGCAGCCATGTCGTAATTACCCTGCTGGGCCTCGACGTCACCGAGCAGGATCGTCGCTCGCGCGCACAGCTTGTATTCCGCCAGAGCCTGCTCGAGATGGCTGCGTGCCTCTTCGAGCTGCGAGCGCAGCATCGCAGCTTGCGCCAGCTCGCAATAATAGTGGGCGATTTCCTTGAAGTACGGTCGCTTCGCGAGCGCCTCCATCCGCTTGGTGACATTGATCGCCTTCTGCCAGTCCTTTTCCTGCTCGAAGATCTGCAACAGGAAGCCAAGCGACTGGACCTCGAACGGGCTGCCGTCGAGCTTGCTGAAGAGCTCTTCGGCGCGATCGAGGAGTCCCGCGCGGTGAAAATCCTGCGCCAGCTCGAATACCGCCAGCTGCCGCTTGTCGGCGGCCAGATCATGGCGATCGAGCAGATTCTGGTGCATGCGGATCGCGCGATCGATCTCGCCCTGGCGCCGAAACAGGTTACCCAGGGCAAAATGCAGATCGATGGTCTGCGGATCGACTTTGACGACCTCGATGAAAGACTCGATCGCCTTGTCCGGCTGCTCGTTCAAAAGAAAGTTGAGACCGCGAAAATACGACAGCGGCAGCGCCCGCGACTCGCGCAGCAGATGCTTGATATCGATGCGCGCGGCAACCCAACCAAGCGCGAAAAAAAGCACCGTGAGTGCCAACAGCCACCAGAGCTCGATTTCCATCGTCGGCATGGCTCGTCAGCCCCCGTCGACCGGATGCTTCACCGGTGCGTGGCGCACTTCCCTGCGCAGGCGGTTCAACTGCCGTTTCAGACGCGCGGAGCGAAACAATCCGGCGAGCAGACCCGCTGCGGCGCCGGCCGCGAAAGCGATGAGGATCAGAAAGACCAGCGGCGCCTGCCAGGAGAACCAGTGATAGAAACGGACGGTGACCAGCTCATCGTTCTGCAGCGACAGGAAAAGAAGCGCCACGAACAGCGTCACCCCCACGACCCAGCGGACGAACGCCATCAGAATCGGCCTCCACTCGATGGCCCCGTGAGCGGTGCCGCGCCTCGATCCGTCCGCACGCGCCCAAAAAGCAAGGGCGGCATTATCGTAACGGATAATGCCGCCCCTTTGCGTTGGCCATCACTTCTTGAAATCGACGCGTTCGCGCAATTCCTTGCCGGCCTTGAAATGCGGCACACGCTTCTCCGGTACCTGTACCCGCTCGCCGGATTTGGGATTGCGGCCTGTCCGCGGTGGCCGGTAGTTGAGCCCGAAGCTGCCGAAACCGCGAATCTCGATCCTCTCGCCTTTCGCCAGACTTTCGGCCATGGCGTCTAGGATCATCTTCACCGCGAGTTCGGCGTCCTTGGCTACCAATTGCGGGAACTGCGCCGCGAGGCGGTCGATCAGCTCCGATTTGGTCATCACGGGCTCGCTTACCCTTGATTCTTGTTGTCGAGCTTGGCTTTGAGCAACGCTCCGAGATTGGTCGTGCCCGCGCTGGCGCCGGAATTTTCGGCGCTCATACGCTGCATCGCCTCCGCCTCCTCGGCGTGATCCTTGGCCTTGATCGAAAGATTGATCGAGCGGTTCTTGCGATCGACGTTGATGATCATGGCGGAGACCGAGTCGCCTTCCTTCAAGTGCGACCGGATGTCCTCGACGCGGTCGCGCGCTACCTCCGACGCGCGCAGATAGGCCTCGACGTCGCCGTCGAGCGCGATGACTGCGCCCTTGCCGTCGAGCGACTTGACCGTGCCCGTGACGACGCTGCCCTTGTCGTGTGTCGCCACATAGTTCGAGAACGGGTCGCCGTCGAGCTGTTTGATCCCCAGCGAGATGCGCTCGCGCTCAACGTCGATCGCGAGCACTACGGCTTCGACCTCCTGGCCCTTGCGATAATCGCGCACGGCCGCTTCGCCCGGCAGCGTCCACGACAGATCGGACAGGTGCACCAGGCCGTCGATTGATCCGGGCAGGCCGATGAAGACGCCGAAGTCGGTGATGGACTTGATCAGGCCCTTCACCTTGTCGCCCTTCTTGTGGTTCATCGCGAACTCTTCCCAGGGATTGGGCATGCATTGCTTCATCCCCAGCGAGATGCGCCGGCGTTCCTCGTCGATTTCGAGGATCATGACCTCGACCTCGTCGCCGAGTTGCACGACCTTGGTCGGATGGATGTTCTTGTTCGTCCAGTCCATTTCCGAGACGTGGACGAGACCCTCGATGCCCTGCTCGATCTCGACGAACGCACCGTAGTCGGTGATGTTGGTGACCTTGCCGAACAGGCGCGTGCCCGTCGGGTAGCGGCGCGAGAGGCCGACCCAGGGGTCCTCCCCGAGTTGCTTCATGCCCAGCGATACGCGATTCTTTTCCTGATCGAACTTGAGGACCTTGGCCGTGACCTCGTCGCCGACGGACAGGATTTCGGACGGGTGCTTGACGCGCCGCCACGCGAGGTCGGTGATATGCAGCAGCCCGTCGATGCCGCCCAGGTCGACGAACGCGCCGTAATCGGTGATGTTCTTGACGATGCCCTTGACGACCGCACCTTCCTGCAACGTCTTCAAAAGTTCCTCGCGCTCGGCGCCAAGGCTTGCCTCGAGCACGGCGCGGCGAGAGACGACGACGTTGTTGCGCTTGCGGTCGAGCTTGATGACCTTGAATTCGAGGAGCTTGCCTTCGAAAGGCCCGGTGTCCTTGACGGGCCGAATGTCGACCAGCGAACCGGGCAGGAACGCGCGAATGCCGTTGACCATCACGGTGAGCCCGCCCTTGACCTTGCCGGTGACCAATCCTTGCACGACGTTGCCCTGCTCCATCGCGGCTTCCAGGTCGTGCCAGGCCTTGAGGCGCTTGGCCTTGTCGCGCGACAGCCGCGTTTCGCCGTAGCCGTCTTCGAGGCTCTCGATCGCCACAGTGACGAAGTCGCCGGGCTTGACCTCAACCTCGCCCTTGTCGTTCTTGAACTCTTCGATGGGAATAAAGCTTTCCGATTTCAGTCCGGCGTTGACGACGACGATGTTGTAGTCGACCCGGGTTACTTCGGCGGTAATGAGCTCGCCCTGGCGCATCTCCTGCCGCGCGAGGGATTCCTCGAACAAGGCGGCGAAGTTTTCCTGGGATGGAGCGGGTTGGTTGGTGGTGGCCGTTGCCATGAGTAATCGTTGTCCTATTGCGTTGTCCGTCGCCACGGGCGTGACGGCGGGTCGGTTGGTCATCCCGTCGCTTGGAGACTGCCCTCTCTCAAGTCCGGCGCGACGGCGCTCTGTTGCCCCTCGTTTCCTGCTGGTGCTTGCTGCCAGTGCTCTCTCAGCCGCTCTCGACTTGCCTGCTTCTGCAAGCGACGTTGTGCTCTAGCGCTCGCTCTGCGCACGCAACGCCCGGAACTGCTCCACCACGAAGGCGATGCTTGCGTCGATCGACATGTCGGTCGTATCCAGGACGATTGCGTCGGCGGCGGTTCGAAGCGGCGCTGCCGCGCGGGTGCTGTCACGCGCATCCCGTTCCCGGATCTCACGCAAAAGACCGGCAAGTGTAACTGGGTTTCCTTTTTCTATCAACTGCTTATAACGGCGCCTCGCCCGCTCTTCGGCGCTCGCCGTGACATAAACCTTGGGCAAGGCGTCGGGAAAGACCACCGTTCCCATGTCGCGGCCATCCGCAACCAGGCCGGGCGGACGCCGGAACGCCCGTTGCCGGGCCAGCAGTGCGCGCCGGACCTCGGGGAAGACGGCGACCTGGGACGCCGCGGCGCTGATGGCGGGGCTGCGAATCGCCGCGGTGACATCGGCACCGTCGAGCTCGATCCTTTCTTGGGGAAACGCGGTGGTCATGCCCGCCGCGGCCTGCGCGAGCCGCGGGCCGTCCTCGAGCGGTATGCCGGCCTGTAGCGCTTTCAGCGCCACCAGACGGTAGAGCGAGCCGCTGTCGAGATAGTGAAAACCCAGTGCCCGGGCGACGCCTTAGGCGATCGTCCCTTTGCCCGATGCCGCCGGACCGTCGACCGCAATGACCGGCGGGTCAGCGTCACTCATCGCGCCAGAGCACGAAAGGCGTCGAAATACTGCGGAAACGTCTTGCGCACACACTGCGGGTCGTTGATGCGGACCGGCACGCCGCCGAGCGCGGCGAGCGAGAAGCACATCGCGATACGATGATCGTCGTAGGTGTCGATCGTCGCAGGCAGCCACCGGGCCGGTGGTGCGATCGACAGCCAGTCGGGCCCGGCAGCGACTTCGGCGCCCAGTTTGGCAAGTTCCGCGGCCATCGCAGCGATGCGGTCGGTCTCCTTCACTCGCCAGCTGCCGATGTTGCGCAAGGTCGACGTCCCCGCCGCGAAGAGCGCAGCGATTGCCGCCGTCATGGCGGCGTCAGGCATGCGGTTGAAGTCGGCGTCGATGGGCCGCAATGGCCTGGTGCCTCGGACCTCGATCCAATCCACTCCGCGCTCGATCACCGCGCCCATGGCCGCGAGCGTGTCGGCGAAGCGCACGTCGCCCTGGATGCTGTCGCGCCCGACACCCTCGACGCGCACGGGACCGCCACCGATCGCGCCCGCAGCCAGGAAATACGAGGCCGAAGATGCGTCGCCTTCGACGGCGATCGAACCGGGGCTCACATAGCCATGGGTTGAGGGAACGTGCAAGCGGTGCCAGTCCTCGCGCTCGACTGCGACGCCGAAACGCGCCATCAGGTTAAGCGTCATCTCTACGTACGGCTTCGAGATGAGCTCGTCGGCGATGTCGACGGTCATCGCGCTGCCGCCAAGCGGCAAGGCGAGCAGGAGCGAGCTCACGAACTGGCTCGAAACACCGCCGCGGATCGCGACGCTGCCGCCGAGCCGCAGATTGCCGCGACCGATCGCGAGCGGCGGAAACCCTTCGTTGCCGAGATAACCGATCTCTGCGCCGAGCGTGCGCAGCGCGTCGACCAGATCGCCGATCGGGCGCTCGTGCATGCGAGCGACGCCGGAGAGTTCGTACTCTCCACCGGAGAACGCCAGCACCGCCGTCAATGGCCGCAATGCGGTGCCGGCGTTGCCGAGAAAAAGGCGTGCGCGCTTGACGCCGAAGCTGCCGCCGACGCCGTGCACGACCCAATCGCGCGAGTCCTCGCCGGACTCGATGCGCACACCCAGCGTGCGCAATGCTTCCAGCATGCGCAGAACGTCGTCGGCGTCGAGCAAGCCCGCGACCTTGGTCGTGCCGCGGGCGAGCGCCGCCAGCAGCAGCGTGCGATTGGAGATGCTCTTGGATCCGGGCAGTCGCACCGTGCCCGCCATCCGGGCGACGGGCGCGAGATCGAGATATTCCATCGCGTGCCGCAGCGAGACGCGCCTGCCTAGACTTCTTCGCCGCCGCTCTGGCGCTCGAGCCAGCCGTCGCGGATCGCGCGGGCGCGCTCGAACAGACGCAGCAGGCCGTCACCGTCAGCCGCGGCCAACAACGTTTCGACGCGCTCGAGCTCGTCGCGATACGAGACCAGATCGCGCCGCAGCGCATCGCGATTGGCAAGGCAGACGTCGCGCCACATGCCCGAATGCCCGCTCGCCAGGCGGGTGAAGTCGCGGAAGCCGCTGCCCGCGAACGCGAAGCATTCGTCGGCGTCGGGTCGCGCCGCGACCTCGGCAACCAGCGCGAAGGCAAGCACGTGCGGCAAGTGGCTCACCGCGGCGAAAATGGCGTCGTGGCGTGCCGCGTCGAGCTTGCGCACGACGGCACCACACCGCGTCCAGCAGTCGGCGACCCGCGCCAGCGCCTCGGGGTCGGTCTCGGCAAGCGGTGTCAGCACGACGTGCTTGTCGCGGAACAGCGCATCGAATGCCGCGACCGATCCGGAATGCTCCGTGCCGGCAATCGGATGCCCGGGCACGAACCGCGGCAGAGCGCTGCCGAGACATTCGCGCGCAACCGCGATGACGTCCTGTTTGGTGCTGCCCGCGTCGGTCACCACAGTCCGCGGACCGAGGTGCTGCGCCATCGCTGCAAACAGCGACCGCATCTGGCCAACCGGCGTTGCGAGCAGCACGAGGTCGGCGTCGGCGAGCTCCGCAGTCCAGGTCTGGTCGAGCGCAAAGCTGCGATCAACGATGCCGCGCCGCTGTGCGGCGTCGAGATTCCCTCTACTGCGACCGACGCCGACCACGGTTCCGGCCGCACCGGAGCGCTTGAGCGCGAGCGCGAACGAGCCTCCGATAAGTCCAACGCCGACGACGACGAGCTTGCCGATCCGGGAGATCGTCATCGGTGCAGCGCCGAGGCGAGCGCGGCGACGAACCGCTCGATTTCGTGAGGCAGGCCCACCGTCACGCGCAGGTGCTGCGGCAAGCCGTAGCTAGCAACCGGCCTGACGATCACTCCCTGGCGCAACAGACCTTCATAAACCGCCGAGGCGTCGCCGACATGGATCAGGATGAAATTGGCATGCGATGGCACGTAGGTAACGCCCATCGCGTCGAGTGCTGTCCCAAGCGCGCGCAGTCCCGCGCGGTTGAGCGCCGCACTCTCGGCAACGTAATCGGTATCTGCGAGCGCCGCGAGCGCGGCAGCCTGCGCAACCGAGTTGACGTTGAACGGCTGGCGCACGCGATTGAGCAGATCCGCCACGTTCGCGTCCATCATGCCGAAGCCGACGCGAAGCCCGGCCAGCCCGTACGCCTTGGAGAACGTGCGCGAAACGATCAGATTGGGGTGCTCGGCGATCCAACCCGCGCTCGGCGATTGCTGTTCTGCATCGAGGTACTCGTCGTAAGCCTCGTCGAGCACGACGACTACTTCGCGCGGCACGTGATCGAGAAAAGCCTTGACCGAGGACACGGGCAACCACGTGCCGGTGGGATTATTCGGATTGGCGATGAAGACCACGCGCGTGCTCGCCGTGATTGACTTTCCCATCGCCTCCAGGTCGTGCCCGTAGTCGTGCGCCGGAACCTCGATCCCGATCGCTCCGCGCGCTTGCGTCGCCAGCGGATACACCGCGAACGCATGTCGCGAGTACACGGTGTGATCGCCGGGACGAAGAAACGCCTGCGTCGCCAGCTCGAGCACGTCGTTCGAGCCGTTGCCCAGCACAATCTGCTCGCGGCCGAGGCCGTAACGGGCCGCGAGCGCGTGCTTCAACTCGAAGCCGTTGCCGTCGGGATAGCGGGTGACATCGGCTGCCGCAGCGGCAATCGCTTCGCCTACCTTGCGACTCGGCCCGCGTGGATTCTCATTCGAAGCCAGCTTGATGATCGCATCTGCCGCCAATCCATACTCACGCGCGAGCTCGTCGATTGGCTTGCCCGGCACGTACGGTGCAATGCGGCGGACGTATTCCGGAGCCTGCGTGGCGACTCGCGCCCCGGCGAGCTTATCGGCTTTCATCGCGACGCAGATCGAGGCGGGTTGGTCTTCAAGCGACTGCGGCCGGATACGAACCGAGCAGCTTGAGGAACGGTGCGCGCTGGCGCAGCTCGGCGAGCGCCGCGGCGACGGCGGGATCGTCGCAGTGGCCGTCGAGATCGACGAAAAATAGATACTCCCACAATCCGGTGCGCGCCGGACGCGACTCGAGTCGCGACATGCTCACGCCGTGCTTGGCGAAGGGCTCGAGCAATGCGTACATCGCACCGGGCCGGTTTTGCGCCGACATCACGAGCGAGGTTTCGTCCTTGCCCGAGGGCGCCGCGGCGTGTTGGCCGAGGACCCAGAAGCGCGTCGTGTTGTTCGGCTCGTCCTCGATGTGCGCCGCGACGATATCGAGGCCGTAGATTGCGGCAGCGGCCTCGCCGGCGATCGCCGCGGCGCCAGATTCTCCCGCGGCGAGCCGGGCGGCCTCTGCGTTGCTCGCAACCGCAACCCGCGCCGCCGACGGAAGATGGCGCGCCAGCCACTGCACGCATTGCGCCAGCGACTGCGCATGCGAATACACCCGGGTTACCGCGTCGAGCGCCACATCCTTGGCCAGAAGATTCTGCACGATCCGCAGCTTGATCTCGCCGACGATCGTAAGCGGCGTCTGGCACATGAGATCGAGTGTACGACCCACGGCGCCCTCGGTCGAATTCTCGACCGGCACGACGGCGTAGTCGGTGCGCCCGCCCTCGGCGGCGCGGAACACCTCGTCGATCGAACCGCAGGGCTCGGCGACCACGGAATCACCGAAATGACGCGTGACTGCGGCGTGGCTGTAGGTGCCGGCCGGCCCGAGATACGCGACCGCTAGTTTTTGCTCCAGCGCGAGACAGGCCGACATGACCTCGCGAAAGACGCGGCCCACCGCGGCATCCGACAGCGGCCCGAGGTTCTCCGCCTGAACGCGGCGAAGCACTTGCGCTTCGCGCTCCGGCCGGTACGCCGGACCGTTCTTGAGCGCGCCGATCGCCTGCGCGTGCCGGGCGCGTTCGGAGATAAGCCGCAGCAACTCGCGATCGAGGACGTCGATGGCAGCGCGGTGGCGCTGCAGCTCCGCTCCTTCGTTGCGTTCTTGATCGTCGGCCATGGCTCGTCCGCTGGGCGCTGGGTCACCGTCACCGCGTCGCTGCGTTTCTCGACGAAACTTGCGGTGCGCGGTGTCGCGCGCTACTCGCCGTTTTCGTCTTCGGTCTCGACTACACGCTCCAGCCCTGCGAGCTTCTCGCCTTCGCCGAGATTGATCAGCGTCACCCCCTGCGTCGAGCGCCCCATCTCACGAATCGCTTTCACCGGAGTGCGGATCAACACGCCACCGGTCGAGATCAACATTACTTCGTCGTCCGGCCGTACCAGCGCTGCCGCGACGACCTGCCCGTTGCGGCCGCTCTGCTGGATCGCGATCATGCCCTTCGTGCCGCGGGCGTGGCGCGTATATTCGACGATGGGCGTGCGCTTGCCGTAGCCGTTCTCGGTTGCAGTGAGCACCGATTGCTGCTCGTCCTCGGCGACGAGCATGCTGATCACGCGCTGCTTTTTGTCCAGGAGCATGCCGCGTACGCCGTGCGCGCCTCGTCCCATGGGTCGCACGTCGGTTTCCTCGAACCGCACCGCCTTGCCGCCGGAGCTGAACAGCATCACGTCGTGCTTGCCGTCGGTGAGGGCGGCACCGATGAGAAAGTCACCGTCATCCAGATCGACCGCGATGATCCCAGACGGGCGCGGACGCGAGAATTCGGACAGGGGCGTCTTCTTGACGGTGCCGTGCGCGGTCGCCATGAACACGAAGCGGTCGTCGACGAATTCCTTGACCGGCAGGATCGCAGTGATTTTTTCGTGCTCGAGCAACGGCACAAGATTGACGATCGGCTTGCCGCGCGAGACGCGGCCGCCCTGCGGCACGTTGTAGACCTTGAGCCAATACACGCGGCCGCGATTGGAGAAGCACAGGATGTAGTCGTGCGTGTTGGCGATGAAAAGGTGATCGATGAAATCGTCTTCCTTGGTGCCCGTCGCCTGCTTGCCGCGGCCGCCGCGCCGCTGCGCGCGGTACTCGGCTACAGGTTGCGCCTTCATGTAACCGCCGTGCGAGAGCGTCACGACCATGTCCTCGGGGGCGATCAGGTCCTCGATCGACAAATCGACGCCATGCGCCACGATCTCCGAGCGACGCTGATCGCCGAAAGCCTCGCGGATCGATGTGAGCTCCGCGCCAACGACGGTCGTCACGCGTGCGGGCTTGGCGAGAATGTCGAGCAGATCGACGATCTGGTCCATCACCTCCTTGTATTCGCCGGTGATCTTGTTCTGCTCGAGACCCGTCAGCCGCTGCAGCCGCAACTCGAGGATCGCCTGGGCCTGCGCGTCGGAAAGGTTGTACCCGGACGGACTCGTGTCTGTCTGCCATCCGAACTCCGGTGCGAGACCGTCGGGACGCGCAGCTTCCGCGGCCGCCCGCTTGAGCATGTCCTCGACCAGGGCGGAGCGCCAGCGCCTGGCCATCAACGCGGTTTTCGCGTCCGCGGGTGTCGGCGCGGCTTTGATCAACGCGATGATCTCGTCGACGTTGGACAGCGCCACCGCGAGGCCTTCGAGCACATGGCCGCGTTCGCGGGCACGGGTGAGCTCGTAACGCGTCCTTCGGACGACCACCTCGCGGCGGTGAGTGATGAAGTGCTCGAGAAACTGCTTGAGGTTGAGCAGCCGCGGCTGATTGTCGACCAGCGCGACCATGTTCATGCCGAAGCTGTCCTGCAGCTGTGTGAGCTTGAACAGGTTGTTGAGGATAATATCTGCGACCTCGCCGCGCCGGAGCTCGATAACCACGCGCATACCCGACTTGTCCGATTCGTCGCGCAGATCGGCGATGCCGTCGAGCTTCTTGTCGCGCACGAGCTCGCCGATGCGCGTGAGGAGCGTCGCCTTGTTCACCTGATAGGGAATCTCGTCGACGATGATGGCTTGGCGGTTGCCCCGCTCCAGGTCCTCGATGTGCGTGCGCGCCCGGATCACGACGCGGCCACGGCCCGTACGGTAGCCCTCGCGCACGCCCTCCGTGCCGAAGATGATGCCCGCCGTCGGAAAATCCGGCGCCGGTACGTACTCGATCAACTCGTCGACGGTGATCTCGGCATTTTCGAGCAGCGCCAGGCACGCGGTAACGATCTCGGACAGGTTGTGCGGCGGGATGTTCGTCGCCATGCCGACCGCGATGCCCGATGAGCCATTGATCAGGAGGTTTGGAATCCGCGTCGGCAGGACGGTGGGCTCGCGCTCCTTGCCGTCGTAATTGGGCACGAAGTCGACCGTTTCCTTGTCGATGTCGGCCAGCATTTCCGCGGTGATCTTCTGCAGCCGGCACTCGGTATAACGGTAAGCCGCGGGCGCATCGCCGTCGACGGAGCCGAAGTTTCCCTGACCGTCGATCAATGGATAGCGCAAAGAAAAATCCTGCACCATCCGCACCAGCGCTTCGTAAGTCGCGGTGTCGCCGTGAGGGTGGTACTTGCCGAGGACGTCGCCCACCACCCGCGCGCACTTCACATAAGACCGGTTCCAGACGGTGTTGGCCTCATGCATCGCAAACAGCACCCGCCGATGCACCGGCTTGAGGCCGTCGCGCACGTCCGGCAGAGCCCGTCCGACGATCACGCTCATCGCGTAATCGAGGTAGGAATGCCGCATTTCGGCTTCCAAGCTTACCGGAAGGGTTTCTTTAGCGAACTGTTCCATCGGGAAAAGCGCTCTTTATCGTCAGAAAGGATGAAAAGCGACGTCGGTCCGGTCGCCTTGACGCCGGGGCACAGAAGCTCTTCGTAACCGCGCCGGGACCGATCCGTGCCGGCGTGGGCGGAAAATAACTAACTTTATCACGACCGTTGTATTCCCGCGACACCACGCAAGCTGTTGTTGCGGGAAACTTTGCAATCGCCAAAATCCCTATGCTATAGTCAAGCGCAAAGCGCGCTTTGCCGTCGGCCGCGCCTGAGTTGCTGTTCCAGGTCAAAAGAAGCGGGTAAACCACGATAACTCAAGCCAAGGGGTGAAAGTGATGAAACTTCGTCTAATTGCAACCGTGGTGACTGGCGCGGCAGCTGCTACGCTATGGTCCGCGGCGTTCGGCCAGGCAAATCCACAGAACAGCGGCTACGTTTTATTCGGCTACGGCCAGCCCAACGCCAACATCTGGCGCAGCGGCTCCTATGGCGGCAAGCCGGGAATAAACGACACGCTATGCTGGAGAACAGGCTATTGGACCCCGGCGATGGCGATCGTGGAATGCGAGCCCGATCTAGTTCCGAAGGCCGCCCCCGCGCCCGCCCCGGCGCCTGCGGTAACGCCTCCTCCACCTCCGCCTCCTCCGGCCCCGCCGCCGCCCGCACCGCAGGTGCAGAAGATCACGCTGGCGACCAAGGCGCTGTTCGACTTCGACAAAGCCGTTCTCAAGCCCGAAGGCAAGGCTGCGATCGACAGAGAAGTGATCGCCAAGCTCAACGACGTGAGCAAGCTCGAGCTCGTGCTCGTCACGGGCCATACGGACCGCATCGGTTCGCAAGCGTACAACCAGAAACTGTCGGAGCGGCGTGCCAACGCAGTTCGCGACTATCTGGTGTCGAAGGGTGTCGCCAGAGACAAGATCGAAACCCTCGGCATGGGCAAGACGCAACCGGTTCCGGGTGTGGTTTG
>VBCS01000399.1:2672-9166 GCA_005888955.1 Betaproteobacteria bacterium | reverse complement strand
CGGAGCGCTCGGCTGGTTCGCGCCCGGCACGATGGACCCGGCGTTCACCAAGGCCGCCTTCGCGTTGAAGAACGCCGGCGAGCTGAGCGAGCCCGTGAAGTCGAGCTTCGGCTGGCACGTGATCCGTCTCGACGGGCGTCGCCCGGCGCGCGAGGTGCCGTTCGAGCGCGCGCAGAAGCAGATCATGGCGGACCTGAAGACGCGCTACATCAACGACGCCCGCGAGGGGAAGCTCACCGCCATCAGCCACGATCCCGCGATGAAAGTGAACCAGGCCGCCGTCGACTCGTTGCTCGTCAAGTTGCCCGAGTTGCCGGGGTCCCCGAAACTTCCCGCGCCGCCGAGGAACTGAGGTCAGAATTCAAGAACGGTTAGGCTAAGGGCGTGCGGCGGCTGCTCGTCGAAGGGTGGCGCTTAATCCCTCACTCCTACGCGCTGGTCGCGCAGTCGCACTGCCTGTGTCTGTTGCAGGACCACGAGGTCGAGCTGCGCTTTGTCGACCTGCCGTATTACTTCGACCGATGGCGCAGAACCCGCGGCGTTTTCACCGCGGAGCAGGAAGCCTCGCTCGCCGGGCTGCGTGCTCCGGAACCGGATTTCCTCCCGCAGGCGACGCTTACGATGCGGCCCGAGCGCCCCGATTTCAGCGCGCCCCGCTCCGGTAGGAGGTTCGCGTTCGGCACGGCCGAGTATCGGGTTCTGGCCGAAGAGAACCGCAGCGGCCTGCGCTCCGCGGCGGAGGTGCCGGACACCGTCAGCATGGTCACGCCTTCGCGGTGGAGCGCGCTCGCCTACGAGCGCTTCGGACTGCCGCGCGAGCGCATTCACGTCGTCCCGCACGGGATCGACCCAGCCGTCGTTCGCCCCGACGCGGCGGCGCGTAACGCCGCGCGGGAGGCGCTCGGTCTGCGCGACGCGTTCGTTTATCTGTCTGTGGGCGCGATGACCTGGAACAAGGGCCCGGACGTGTTGCTTGCGGCCTTCGCCCGGATCGCTGAAACCGAGCCTGAAGCCAGGCTCTTTCTCAAGGGCGCCGACGCGCTCTATCCCTCGCGCGAGATGGTGCGGTCGGTGCTCGACGATCTTTCAGCGCGGGCGCGAGAGACGGTGGCGGCGAGGCTCATCTACAACGGCGACACGTATTCAGCTCGGATGATGGCCGACCTGCTTCGCGCGGCGGATAGCTACGTGTCTCCATACCGCGCCGAAGGATTCAACCTGCCGGTGCTGGAGGCAGCGGCTTGCGGCGTTCCGGTGATCTGCACCGGGGGCGGTCCGACCGACGAATTCACGCAGGAATCCTTTGCGCGACGCATCCGCAGCAGGCCGGCACGGATGTCCCCTGAGGCGGCCGAAGTCGGCGACTATCTAGAGCCAGACCTCGATCATCTCGTCGAGCTAATGCGGCAGGCGTTGCGCGAGCGCGGCGGCGCGACCCGCATGGGCGCCGCGGGAGCGGCTTACGTCGCGCAGAACTTAACCTGGGGGCGCGTGACGGACAGATTGGTGGAAGCGTTGTTCTCCTGATGCGGCGCGGGCCTACTCACCGATATCTATCTTCTCGAGCTCGCTGTTCGGCGAGGTGGACAATATGTAACCTTGATGCGTCGAAAAAGCGGCGATGAGCCGGATCCTCTATATCAGCCACGACATCGCGCAGCCGCGCGGCGGGATAGGCGTCTTGTACGATCACGTCGCGGCGCTTCGCGAGCACGGGTTGGACGCCTTCATCGTGCACGCAACGCCGGGTTTCCGATATGCGTTTGCCCGGCGCGATGTTCCGGTGATCGATGCTTCTCACCTCGGGGTTTCGCGTACCGACGTTCTTGTGGTCCCGGAGGATCACGCGGCCGCGATCAGGAAGTGTCGCGAGGTGACGTGCCGGAAGGTGCTCCTCTGCCAAAACCATTTCTACGTGTTCCATGGCCTTACGCCCGGCGAAACCTGGCGCAACTTCGGGGTTTCCGCCTATATGTGCGTGTCGAGCCCCATCCAGCAGGCGCTGAGGCGGTGGTTCGGCGTTGACGCGAGCGTGGTGCGGCCGGCGGTGGACGATGTCTTCTTCAGCGAGGATCTCAAGCCGTTCACGCCGCCTATCATCGTGGCCTGCATGCCGCGCAAAGGTCCGCACAATATCCGTCTAGTGCAAGGCTTGCTCGCGGCGGCCGGGCATGTCCACGGGGAGGACCTATCCTGGCTCGAGATCGACGGCTTGTCGAAAGATCAGGTCGCAGCGCGCCTGCGCGATGCCCATGTCTATGTCTCGACAAGCATGTACGAAGGCCTGGGTCTGCCGCCGCTCGAAGCCATGGCGGCCGGGTGTCTGGTGGTGGGGTTCGCGGGTGGAGGCGGGCTCGATTACGCTACGGCAGACAACGGCATCTGGGTCCCAGACGAGGACGCCTGGGCTCTGGCAGATGCATTGGAGCGAACCCTCGCCTCTTTGGACGATCCGGCCGCCGCGGCTGCACTAGAGGCGAAGCGCCGCGCAGGGCACGCGACGGCGCGCAACTATACCCGCGCCCGGTTCGAGCACGACTTGCTCGCATTCTGGTCCACCTACCTCGGGAGCGCGAAAGAAGCATGAAAGAGAAGGCGCCCCGGAGCACGCAGCCGCCGATCGAAGTCGATGTGCAACAGCTGCTGTACGCTGTCGTGAATGCCGCGGCGGGCAGCGGGCTCGTACCGCAGGGCGAGATGGACTTTGCGAAGGAGCGCGCGAGCAAGCCGCTGGTTGTGGTTGCCGCCACGCCCAAGGCAGGCTCGACCTTCCTGGTCAACACCCTCATCCGGATCACGGGATTGCGCGGGTTTCGACTTTGCGCGGCGTATTCCACCAACGAGCACGATCTGTATCTGCCGGCGCTATGCCTGATGAACCGTTATGGCTGCGTATCGCAGTTGCACATGAAGGGGACGTTTCACAACGCGGCGCTCATGCGGACCTTCGGCATCAAGCCGGTCATTCTCGTCCGGCGGATCGAGGACATCGTAGTGAGCCTCCAGCACGATCTCAAGGAAAAGCGCCAGCGGCGATCCCTCGGCACGGGGCGCAGCGGATACTCCTTCGTCTGGCAAGATCAATCGACGAAAGAGCTAAGCGATGAGCGATTGCTCGACATGATCATCGATCTGGCCGTGCCCTGGTTCGTTAACTTTTACGTGTCGTGGTATCGGCTGTGCCACCAGGGCGCCGTCGAAGCGTTGTGGGTTACCTACGAGGAGCTATTCGGGGACAAGGAAAAGACCGTGCGGAGGGTGCTGGACTTCCTGGGATTGCGCTACACAGCAGCGATCGATCCGGGCATTCTCTCGCGCAAATACCGGACTTTCCGGGATGGCCGCGTCGGCCAGGGAGCGTTGACGCTTACCGCGGAACAACAACGCAGGTTGCGCGAGCGGTTCTCGTACTATGCCGACGTTGACTTCGGCAAGTATGGAATTTGATCGTCACGCCTGTCGCACTTCATCGTCACGCGTCAGGTCAGGGTAGACAGGCCCGGCGTTTGCATCCATGGCTAATACGTTACGACAGCAGCTCGCCCGCGCTTTTGAGCTGCAAAAGGCGGGCCGGCTGGGAGACGCCGAGGCGGGATACGCGGCGTATCTTGCGGCGTTTCCGGACGATCTCGGTGCGCTCAACAATGCCGCCGTGGTCGCGCTGCAAAACGGCGACCTTCCGCTCGCGGTCTCTCGCTTTCGGAAGCTCGTCGCGCTCGCGCCCCAGAAGGCGCACGCGCACAACAATTTCGCTTACGCGCTCATCCAGGCCGATCGGCCCGAGGATGCGATCGAGCACCTCGACCGCGCGATCACGCTCAACCCGCGCTATGCGACGGCGCACAACAACCTGGGCATCGCGTACGAACGCACCGATCGTCGTTCGGAAGCCATCGCCGCCTTCGAGCGCGCGCTTGCGCTTGACCCGCGGTACGCGGACGCCGCGGCCAATCTGGCCGAGGTGTTGAACGGCGACGACGACACCGTGCGTGCGCGCGCGGCGGCGAAGGTCGCGCTGTCGATGAGCCCCACGCATCTCGGCGCGCACGTTGCCGTCGCGGTCGCCGACGCGCTCGACGGAGATCTCGACGGCGCGCGCCAGACGCTGGAGGCACTCGCGCCGACGAAGCCGCAACTCGCGGGCTTCTGGCGGGTGCTGGGCACGCTGCGATTCTGGGGCGGAGATTTCGAGGCTGCGGAGGCTGCCTCGCGGAGCGCGCTGACCCTCGATCGCAACGATCGTCAGGCCAAGTTCGGGGTGGCGGCGGCGCTGCTCGGGCGTGGCGACTACCGACGCGGCTGGCGGGCCTTCGAAGAGCGACCCGACGGTGTGTTCGGATCATCGCGCCGTTTCGACGACGTGCCGAGATGGTCGGGCGAGCCCCTAGACGGAGCGCTGCTCGTGATTTGCGAGCAGGGGCTTGGCGACGTTATCCAGTTCGCGCGCTTCGCATCGGAAGCGCGCCAACGCGTCCGCGAGCTGTTGCTCCTCGCTGATGGCCCGTGGCGGAGTCTCACTCCATTACTCGCCACGGTCGCGGGGATCGATCGCGTGCTGACCGATCCCGCGGCGGTCGCCGCGCTCCCAACGCGGCCGTCGGCGGTGGCATCGGTGCTTTCGCTTCCGTTCCTGCTCGGCATCGATACCGACGCATTGCCGGGCACGCTGCCGTATGTCTCGGTGTTGCCCGAGCGTGCCGTGCTCTGGAAGGCTCGCCTCGCCGCGATCGACCGCCCACGGGTAGGGCTCGCGTGGGCCGCGTACGCGCGGCGCGACACGGCGTACCTGACCCGACAGAAGACGATTCCGCTGCCGCATCTGGCGCCGCTGCTGGAGACGCGAGGCGTCAACTTCGTCAGCCTCCAGCTCGGTGCTGCGGACGATCTCTCGTCGCTCGGGGATCTTGCCCGGGCAGTGGCGGACTTCAGCGTCCAGATCCACGATTTCGGCGACACCGCCGCGATCATGGCGGGGCTCGATCTCGTCATCTCGACCGACACCTCGGTCGCGCATGTCGCGGGCGCTCTTGGCAAGCCGGTGTGGCTGATCGACCGCTTTAATACCTGCTGGCGCTGGCGCCTGGCCGCGGATCGTTCTCCCTGGTATCCGACGATGCGCATTTTCCGGCAGGAACGCTTCGGCGACTGGACCGCGCCACTCGCGCGGGTTACGGCGGCGCTCGCGACGTGGCTCTGAGATCGGCTTTACGAACAGGGCGCAGTCGACGCGCTCTGGGTGACGTACGAGGAACTATTCGGGCACTGAAGCTTACTGCGGAGCAATAAGAGCAGTAGGCGGGGTATCGATCTCCAGCTCCTTCATCACCGCCTCCTGCAGCGCCCACGTCGTCTCGAGCGCAACGCCATCCTGGGCGCTGACGTATGGCCTTGCGGCGTCGTGTAGCAGATTAACGGCATAGACCTCTTCCACTACTCCGGAAAAGCGCAGGAAGGCGACAGTCTTGGCGGTTTCGATGTTAACGACCCAGACGCCGCTGGCGCGCTGCGGATGTTTATCCGTGACCTCGATTTCAACGGATGTATTGGAGGCGGCTCGCACCTGCGACAGACCGACGAAGGCAAACGGGCCCGCGAAGTCCAGCCCACGGGTGAAACCGGGGAGCCGGATCACCGTCTCGAGCTTGCCGGTCTGGAGGTCTACGGTCGCGAGACTGCCTTTACCCGATTCGCACAGCCACAACCGGTCGCGGTACAAGCGCGGAGAGTGCGGCATGAACAATCCGCGCGCGACCGTCTCGCCGCTCTCCACGTCGACCAAAACGCCGTTGCGTTTGTCGGCGCGCCACCCCTCAAAGATGTTGCTGTCACCTAACGCAGTAACGAACCGCGGGCGGCCATTCTGCAGCGCGAGGCCGTTCAGGTGGCACCGATCCCCGGGCGCGTACCCGGTGATGAACGGCGGTCGCCAGCGCGGGACGAAGCTGTGCGCCTGATCGAGCGTGCACAGGCACGAGAAGGACGTGTTGACGCACCAACACTCCTCGCCAGAGAGTGCAATCTCGTGCATGAAGATCGCACCGGTGACATGCACGTTGCGCATGAGATATACGGCATCGTGAGCGTCCAGCGATCCGAAGCGCGCCGCAACCGCCGGCATGTTGCGGAACTCGTAGACGCGATCCCATCCTCCGACGACGATGCGTTTCGAGTCCACCGCCATAGCCATCGGCCGATTCAGGGCGATGAAATCCGTATTCAGTGCCTCGCCCTCGCTGCGCACGACGACGAGCATCGATGCGCGCTCGAGCGTGCTGACGAGCAGCGAGCTCTTGAGCCGTCGAAGCAAACCGGGAAAGTTGCTCGTATGAACGCTGCCCAATGCTTCGACGGAGACTGCGGCGGGTTCGGTCACGGGCACGCCCTCGAAGCGGACGGGATCGGCAGGAGATCGCATCAAACGACGATGCGCTGGCCGTGCATGGGTCCTCTACTCACCATGCGCTCGAACGCCGCGGCGAGCGCTTCGATCGGCT
>VBCS01000399.1:0-2519 GCA_005888955.1 Betaproteobacteria bacterium | reverse complement strand
GTGACGATCGGCAGCCCCGATGCGAGCGCATCGAGGCTCGAGCTGCCGCCGCTCCAGTGCAGCGTATCGAGCATCACATCCGACACGCTCATGACCTGGCGGAAATCGCGCTGGCTCATCAATGGCAGCACCTTGATTTGCTGGCGTGGCGGCAGGCCGCGCAGCTTCATCCCTGCCGCGAGGCGGTCCAGGAACGCCTGTCTCTGGCCGCTGGTCATGCCGGCGAAGAAGACCAGCACCGCATCGTCGTCGCGCGCCAGCACCTCGAAGAACAGAGCATCGGTATCCGGGTGGATTTTGTGGAGGAGCTGCGGACACAGGTAGATTCGCTTGTCGCGAGGCAGTCCGGAGCGATCGCGCTCGGCTTTCTCCACGCGCGGCGGTCGCGGGTAGCGAGTGCCGAGCCCGGGTAACAGCACCAGCTCCTCGCGATAATGTGTAGCAGCGTCCGCCGGCTCCATGTCGCCGCACGACAGGAAGTAGTCGATGAAGCGGCTACCTGTGGTCACCGGGTGTCCCCACGCGGCGCACTGCAGCGGAGCCAGGCGCAGATTGGCCAGAAGACTGCTGTTATTCGTCATCCCCACGTCGGGAAACACGAGGATATCGAGTGCCAGCGATTTCGCGGTCCGCGCAACCTCTTCGGCGGGGCCGACAACGGAGACGCGTTCATCGCTTGCCTGGGCGAGCGCTTCGGCGTGCGGATCGGGAACGCCTCCCGTAAACAGCGTGCACAGGTGGAAGCGATCGCGCGGTAGATCCGTGATCCAGCTCCCGTAGTAATCTCCGATCGTAGACGCGCGCAGATTCGAAGAGAGGAAACCGATGCGTACCTTGGCCGACCGATCGCTGCGTGGCTTGATCGGCGCCTGCAAGTCAGGCACGGCCGCACCGAGCAGCGCGGCCAGAAAATCGCTGTAGCTCGATTGCAGCGCGCGA
Source organism: Betaproteobacteria bacterium (assembly GCA_005888955.1). Taxonomy (GTDB): domain Bacteria; phylum Pseudomonadota; class Gammaproteobacteria; order Burkholderiales; family Casimicrobiaceae; genus PALSA-1003. Next base: position 1,580 of record VBCS01000399.1, on the reverse strand, counting down.
TCATCGCCTCCCTGGTACGCGAGATAGAAATTGGCCATGTCGGCGCGGAGAACGCCGTGCGGCCGAGCGAGCCAATATGATTTCCTCGCGTGCAAACGCCCGAGACCTTCGGCGAACCGGTTGCGCCACATTCCCAGGTCGGCGGTCCCGCCATAAACCGGAGGGAGGATGAGCGCTTCGGTGACTGCCGCGGCGATGTTGTCCGGATCGAGTGCGAGCGCTCGTTGACACGCTTCGATCGCTGCGTCCGCGTTGTTCTGCTGCACGAGCACTTCTGCCAACGCCACATGCAGCACGGGTTGGCTCGGGTCGAGCGCGCAGGCACGCTGCAGCACCGGTTCCGCCGCATCGTACCGCCGCTTGGCGGCCAGCGCCTTGCCGAGCCGTCCCCAGTGCAAGGCAACGGCCGGCTCCAGCTCGACCGCACGCTTGAAGGACGAGATGGCTTGCTCGCCCTGCCCCATCTCCAACTGGCGTTGGCCAAGCAGCACCCATTCTTCCGCGTTGGCTGGTGCAGGACGCTCGCGCCGCGCTTCGGCCGCAACGACCGAATCTGTCGGCAGCAAGAGCGCCGAGGCGGAACCGGCGTTAGACGTTTCAATCATTCTCCGCCTTCACTCGGCAAGGCTCTGCTCTAAGCCCTGGATCAGCACGAACTTCCTGCGCCGCGGGACGAGAACCGCCGCCGAAACCGCCGGATCCCAGTAATCGAGCGGCGTCGGCGGCCTCTCTCCGAGATACGTCGCGGGCGCAAGTACGCCCTTCGGTGGCGCCAGGTCCTCGCCGTGCACGAAGCGACGGACGAGCGCCGGGACCTTGGTGATGCCCTGCTTCACGAGCGCGGCTGCGCGATGGTTACCGTCCCTGAGCACGAACCGCCCGCCCACTTCGGCGACCTGCACGTAGGAGGTCGCGATCTCGACAATAAACCCCATGTGGATGCCGCGTGGCACTTCCCGGGCGGCGAAGCCCACCACGCGCAAATTGCCATCGAGGGAGCCGACCACGGCTACATTGCGCAGGGAATCGACCTGATAGGACAACGGCTGCGGATCCGCAATCGGCAGCGTGATGTCGGCGAGCGCTGGAAGGTCATTGGCATCCAGACGAGTGATCCTCGCGTCAGGCTCCGTTACGACCGTGTGTTGCACCACACACACTCGCGTGAGATCGACGATGGCGATCTCCCAACCCTCCTCGCGGAAGGTCTTGAACCGCTCGTGCCCATAGAGCGCCGCACGGTGTGCATGCAGGACCTCCGGACAAGGCGCGACGATCGGCGAAGGCGCCTGGAATTTCTCGCGCGCCGCGACAACGGCTCGCGCGGCTTCGACGGCTCGCCGTTGCTCGTCGGTCAGTTCGAGGTCTCGGCGGTGCGAGGTCAGTACGCCCCTCGCCTGCTTGTCGGAGAGCCAACCCAACAGGGCTCGTGCAGGGCGCAGCACCGGAGCTTCGGGAGCCATAGGTCGGCGGAGCATAGCGCGGGGCTCGTGCCCGCTCAATAGCGGCGCACTGCTGTCCATGGTGCTTCCCATGCCGGTCCCGGCACGAGGTCTCGCAGACCTCATCGGGTCATTGCG
>VBCS01000398.1 GCA_005888955.1 Betaproteobacteria bacterium | reverse complement strand
AGAGCGAATCGCCCAGCGGCCCGCCCGGATCGGTGAAGGTCGTCGAGTTCGTGCTCTTCGGACAGCCATTCATCGCCATGAGCGCCGGTCCGCTCGACCCCTTCAACCATGCGGTGTCGTTCGTCGTGAATTGTGACGATCAGGCCGAGGTCGACCGCTACTGGAACGCGCTTCTCAAGGGCGGCAGCGCCGAGCAGTGTGGCTGGCTGAAAGATCGCTACGGCCTCTCGTGGCAGATCGTCCCGAAGGTTCTCGGCGAGATGATGGCCGACCCCGATCGGGCCAAGGCCAAGCGAGCGTCGGACGCGATGCTGAAGATGGTCAAGATCGACATCGCCGCGTTGAAGGCGGCGTTTGCCGGAACGGCGTGAACTTCGCCTGATTTGCAGATTCCTGTCGCCCCCACTATAGTCGCCAGCTTTCGCGCGGGCGTGATCGTAGAAGGGGGCGACACGATGGATTGGTTCCACCAGCTTCCAGTCGTTTGGATGGGCGTTATCGTCTTCGCGGGAATCGCCGTCGCCACCGCGTTGATCTACTGCGTCGTGCTGGCGCTCGCCGCACGCGGCTGGACGCCCGCGTTCAAGGCGGTGTCGCCGGTGATGCTGACGCCGCTCGCGGTGATCTTCGGCCTGATCGTTGGATTTCTCTGTGCCCAGGTGTGGAACGATGGCGAGCGTGCCAACGGTGCGGTGATCCGCGAGGCGGGTGCGTTGCGCACCGTGCTCCTTCTCGCGACTATCTTTCCCGACCCGACGGAGGCGCGCATACGGGCGCTCGTCCGCCGCCACATTCAGGATGCGGTCGACAAGGAATGGCCGGCGATGGCCCGGCAACAGACCTCGCTACCGACGATTAACGCCGTGGATATCGAGGCCCTTGAGGTCATTCTCTCCGTGGCCTCGCGGGGCGAAGCTCAGGCGACCGCGCAGCGCGAGATGATCTCTGCGTTCCGAACTGCTCTCGACGCACGCAGTGAACGCCTCGTCATCAGCCGAGCGAAGATCAACTGGGTCAAGTGGACCGTCGTTCTTTTGCTCGGCGGCCTCATCCTGGTGACCGTCGCCCTCGTCCATAGCGACAACCGACGCACCGCCGCGATTGCCATGGCGCTTTTTGCGATAGGAATGGCGTCCTGCGTTGTCTTGATCGCTTCCCACAACGAGCCGTTCACCGGCGAAATCTCCGTCAGTCCGAGCTTGCTCCTCCAAGTCATGCCGAAGGAGTAGGCGGGTCGCCCATCGCGTTGCTGGAGTCATCTCGTGAGCATCATTGCCGCACGCCTGAACCGCATCAAACCATCTCCGAGCTCCATGGCCAGCCAGCGGGCACGCGAGCTGCGTGCCGCGACGCTCGAAGAGAGATGTCGCCGGCTGCGCCTTGCGTGCGAAGCGCTTCGCTGATTCGGGGATCGCTAGCCGGTCACCCGGCGCACGAGGGCGATGAGCTGATCGACCTCGCCTTTCGTCCCGTCGAAACGGGTCACCAGGCGAATGACGCCGCCGCGGCGGCGCGCGAAGCGGACTCCGGCCGCTGCCAGAGCCTCGATGGCCGGCTCGGGCATTGCGACGAACACGAGGTTGGCCTCGACCGGCGCGATCAGGCGCAAGCCCGGCATCGCCGCCAGTTCACGACCGAGCTGCGACGCGAGCTCGTTCGCATGGGCTGCGAGACGCAGAAACAGGCCGTTCTCGACGTATGCAATGAGTTGCGCCGCGGGAAAGCGCATCTTCGACCAAGTCTGCCCGGCCCGCCGCAACCGATACGACAACGGCTCCACGAGCTCCTGGTTGAACACGACGATGGCTTCGGCCCCCATCGCGCCGTTCTTTGTGGCGCCGAAGGAAAGAATATTCACGCCCGAGCGCCACGTCATCTCGGAAGCGCTGCATCCCAGCGTCACCAGGGCGTTGGCAAATCGCGCACCGTCCATATGGAAGCGGATGCCGGCATCGCGCGCGAGCGCGCCGATGGCGGCGATCTCCTCGAGGGCGTACACCGTACCGTATTCGCTCGCCTGCGTGATCGACACGACGTCCGGCTGTGGCCGGTTGCGAATGCCACGCTCGGACTGCCGCAGCGTCGCTGCCAGTGTTGGCGGTTCCAGTTTGCCGTTGGCGCCGGGAAGCGCGATGAGCTTGGCCCCGCCGGAGAAAGCTTCCGTCGCGCCGCGTAGGGACGAGCGCAAGTCGCAAGCGACAGGGCGTTGGCAGCCGTGCCGGTGGACACCGGAAACACCATCACCTCGGCCTCGAACAGGTCGGAGAACTTCCGGTTCAGCAAGGCGCTGTATTCGTCGTCGCCATAGGAGGCAGCCAGCCCGTGATTGGCGGCATCAAGCGCGCGCAGGATCTCGGGTGCGATGGTGGCCACGTTGTCGCTGCGGAAATTGAGCGAAACGGCGTCGGGACGGTCATTCACGTTGGGCACACCTCTTAAGCTGCTACAGGATCGTATCGTCCTGGCGGCGCAGACGCCGGTGAACG
>VBCS01000396.1 GCA_005888955.1 Betaproteobacteria bacterium | reverse complement strand
GTCCGAGCTTGCTGTCGGGCGGCAGGCCGGTCGCGGTGCTCACTTCGGTGAGCAGTCCGGTCGTGCCGTCGATCGCGAAGGTCGTCACCGTTCCCAGTAGTTCGCTCAGCACGTAGACGTACTTGTTGTCGCCGGACGTGATGAAATGGCGCGGCCCCGTCATCGCCTTCATCAGGTACACCGAGGGCGTGTTCGAGCTGAGCTTGCCGGTCTCCGCATCGAAGTTGAACAGGAAGATCGCATCGCTTCCTAGCGTCGGGACGTAGACGAACTTGTTGCTCGCGTCGACGCGGATCGAATGCGCGTTGCGGCCCACGGGAATCACCTGCAGCGGCTCGGCGGCCACACTCCCGTCGCTGCCAACCGCGTTGACGCTGATCACGTGTCCGCCGTACGACGCACCGAACAGATAGCGCCCGGTCTTGTCGAGCGAGATGTAGGGGAAGCTCTCTGCCAGCGGCGCGGTCGACAGCGGCGTCAGCGCGCCCGTGCCGCCGTCGATCGAATAGACGTACACCGTATAAGGCTTGGACCGCGCCGCCGCATACAGAAAGCGCCGATCGGGGCTCACCGCCATCGGCCCGACTGTGCTCGCCGCCTTGATGCGTGCGCTCGGCTGCAGCTCGCCCGAGTCGAGCATCCGATAGACGCCGATATCGCCATCCCCGGCGTTCGAGACGTAGACGAAAGTCGTCGCCACCGCCGGCGCGGTGCCGATAACCGATGCCGTTGCTGCCACGGTGATCTGCTTGCGGCTGGGCCGCAGGAGGCTGATCGGCGTCGTAACGCCGCGATTGCCGGGACCCGCGTTTCAGCCCCTGCGGAAACTTGCGGGCGAGCGCAGCGGTGGCGGGAGTGGCGGCCGGACCACCGGCGTGGCCAGCGGCGGGATCAGCGAAGTGCGCATCGGCGCATGCGTGCCGACGTGTCTACCGGGTGGGCGTCGGAAGTGCTGGAAGGTCGGTGCGCGCAGCACGACAACGCTCCCCGGATAGAACCACGGAGCCCACGCAAGCCCGCAGTTCAGCGCGTTGGGATCGCACCAGTTATTCGCCAGCGTGGGCTCGCTGATGGCGTACTGCGCGAATACTGGCGGCGGCTCGACGATGTATTGCACTACCGGCGGCACCGGGATGGCTCGGTATTCCTCCGGCGGCGGTACTTCGCGCCTGGACAGCTCGACCTCGTTCTCGAGCTGTCGGACGCGATCCTCCAGGGCCTGCGTCTTCGCCTGACGCGCCGCGTCGCGGGCGGTTTCGTCGCCCGCCGCGGCTGGCGTACTCGCGTGCAGGATGCTCGTCACGCGGGCGCCGTCGGGAGGAGCGAGATTGCTGACATTGATCGATCCGGACGCATCGACCCACGTGTAGATGTCCGCATGAGCATGTTGCAGCCCGAAGGTGCCGCCGAGCGCGATCGGCAATACCACGCGGAGGACACGTATGAGCATCACTCGAGATCCGATGACCGATGCAATCATTGTAGGCCGCTCCGTCCGCGTTGTGTAGTGCCACCGACCCCGTCTTCCGTCCAGGAATCGTCTGGCTGCTGAATCGCTATACTTCGATTGCCGAGTAAGAGATAACCGAGGGAGAGAACCAGCATGACTGTCAAAGTCGAAAAGAGCGGACCGGTCTGGACTGTTATTCACAACCGTCCGGAGGCCCGCAACGCCATGGATCCGGAAAGCGCGGATGCGCTGACCCGCGCATTTCTTGAGTTCGATGCGGATGATGCGGCGCGCGTCGCCGTGTTGTATGGCGAAGGCGGCGCCTTCTGTGCCGGCTGGGATTTGAAGTACGTTAGTACGCTCGATCAGAGCCATCCGCTCGGGGAGCTGGATATTCCTCCCGCAGGACCTCGTGGCAATGGCGGCGAGATCCCGCGTGGTCCGCTGGGGCCATCGCGGCTCGAATTGGATAAACCCGTCATTGCGGCCGTAGCCGGCCCTGCCGTCGCGGGTGGGATGGAGCTTGCGCTGTGGTGTGATTTCAGGGTGATGCAGGAAGATGCCTATTTTGGCGTTTACTGCCGGCGCTGGGGCGTACCTTTGATCGATGGCGGAACTGTCCGTCTGCCCCGCATCGTCGGCCAGGGCCGGGCGCTCGAAATCATTCTGACCGGACGCAAGGTTCCGGCAGAGGAATGTCTCAGAATCGGGCTCTGCGAATATCTCGTGCCGAATGGTGAAGTACGTGCAAAGGCAGAAGAGCTGGCCCAGGACATCGCATGCTTTCCGCCCGTATGCGTCCGCGCGGACCGACGCTCCGCAATCAAGAGCCAGGGCCTCTCAGTTCGCGATGCCCTGATACAGGAGTGGTACAACGGCCGTGAAGCGTTAATCAAAGATGGCGCCGCGGGCGCCGCGCGATTCAAGAATGGCCTCGGCCGCCACGGTGACTTTACGAAAATCTATTGATCGAGCCAGGGAATCGACATCGCCATCGCGGTATGGACCGCTGTGTCACGCGATCTGCCTTATCGCGCCCGCTTGCGTGCGGGACGCTCCCCGCAGCGCTTTAACCAGTCGGCCACCCGCGGATGGGTGTCGAGCTTGATGCCAAACTTGGTGCCCAACATCAGCCAGCTTGCGGCCGGAATATCGACGAGCGAAAAAGCGTCGAGCAGGTACTCGCGATTCTGGAGCCGCGCTTGCAGCGCATCGAGTCCGCGGATAAATTGCGACCGGTTGTACTCGGCGCATGCTTTGCTGCGGTCTTCGGGCTTGTACGAAAACGGCGTGTCGAGCCCATGGTATAGATACTGCATCATGTAATTGCCCAGCTCGGTCATCGCCCACACGGTCCAACAAACTGCATCGGCGCGGGCTTGGCCCGCGCTGCCCGGCCATAGCTGCTTTTCTACGCCGTACTTGTCGCCGAGATACAGCACGATCGCACCCGACTCGAAGAACGTCAGGTCGCCGTCCGAAAGCCCGGGCACTTTCCCGTGCGGATTGATCGTGAGGTATTGAGGCGTTCGGTGCTCGAGTTTTTTGGCGTCGAGTTCAACGTACTCATACGGGACGCCAAGCTCTTCGAGCGCCCATGCAACGCGCGTGCCGGAACTGGACGGCCAGGAATACAGTTTGATTGTCATTTTTACTTCCTGGCCACGGATACATGATGCGACACAGCTATGTCCGGGGGCTGGCGCAGAGTTTGATAGACGACGCAATAGCGCTCGGTCAACCGAACGAGCGTACTCAACTCATCTTCGGATGCGTCGGTCTCCAGGTCGAAGTAAAGGCGGATGCGCTGAAATCCAACCGGCGCATCCTTGGCGACACCCAAAGTGCCGCGAAAATCGAGATCGCCTTCTGCTCGAACTGCGCCGCTTCGAATAACGACGCCTATCGCCGTCGCGACGGCGTTGAGCGTCACACCGGCGCAGGCAACAAGCGCCTCAAGCAACATGTCGCCCGAGCATGCGCTTAGTCCATTGCCTCCTGTTGCCGGATGCAACCCTGCCGCGACGAGCGCCTTGCCGGTTTGAACGTTGCAAGTAACCCCCTCTCCCAGGCGGCCCTGGGCTTTTAGCGTGATCAGCGCGGTATGGGGGTGCTCTTTGTAACGCTCCTTTATAGGCGCCTGGATGGCTCGAAGCTCTTCTATCTTCATTGAACTCTTTCTGTTTCGTTGCGCCTCGAGCCTTGTTATCAAACGACATGCGCGTTGGATAACCCGGCCCTGTTTTAGCAACCTGAGGTAGTGAATACAACATTACGCTTTGGGTGAGCCGAGGGCAAATGACGCGGCGCTGCTCGCGCCACGATCATCGAGCGGCCTCCACGATTGCAAACTTGAGGTCGTTGACGTTGGTCCCAGTCGCTCCGGTGATGATCGCGTCGTCCATGCGGCTCAATGCCGCGCTCGTGTCGTAGTTCTTGAGAAGTTGGCGCAAATCGATGCCGAGCGCGCGCGCGGTCTACCGTACCGCCGTCTACCATGGCCCCTGCAATGTCGGTAGGCCCGTCGGTACCATCACTGTCAAGGCCCGCGATCACCAGGAATAGGTCGAACTGCGACGGTCGGCGATCTGGCCGCTCGCGGCCAACACCTGCCGGTCGCTATCACCGCGGAATTTTCCGGTAACCGGCCATTGACGAGGCGACCGGCAGCTGGCGATCCCACGGCGCCGCCCGGTACGTAGCCAACGTACCTGTCAACTCGCAGAGCGCTGTCTCAAACCCCCGTGCCGCGATACCCGAGGCCCGCAGCTTCTCGAGATGGAGCCCGCTCGCTCCAGCCGTCCAATATGGGTTCGAGCATGGAGCGGACCCGTATCTCCCATGTTTCGCGCTGAACCGCCTCGACTCGGCGGAGAGCCGCGCCCGGGGTGTCGTGCACGAGCGTTTCTTCGATCGCCCTGACGAAGCCTGGGCCGTCGGCGGCGATGCGCACGTGCTCGGCCCACCGGTCGACGCTGGCAACCGCCGTCGTCACGATCGGCCTCGAGGACGCGAGATACTGCAGGAGCTTCAGCGGATGCATGCTCTTACTGTATGCGCTTTCAACATGCGGCATGAGGCAAACGTCGAGTCTCGCCAGAAAATCGGGCGCCGTCGCTTTTTCGACGTCGGTCATCCACACGACGTTGCGCCGCGCGCTCAACGTCTGCAGCCGGTCGCGCGAGTACGGAGTGGCCGGCGCGGCGATCAGCAACTGCCACTCGGGCCTGGCGGCGGCGATATGCTCGAGGATGGCGACGCCCGTCCGCGTCGTCACCCACCCGAGATAGCCGACCTTGACCACCCCCCTTCGCGCGCGGGGCGTTCCGAAGAAAGCGGGATCGACCGCATTCGTGAAGTGATGGGTGTTGCTGTTGAGGCTGGAGAAGATCTCCCGGTTGAATTCGGAATTCACGTAAACCCAGTCGGCGGCTCGCGCGAGGCGCTGATATTGGCCTGCGACCCAGTCTCGCCACTCGGCCGTGCGCGTATCGTCCATGGCGTTGTTGTCGATCACGTGCACGACCGTCGCCTTGCGGGGGATCGATCCTTGGAGCTGTTCCGCCAGGGGATGAGGCGGAAAAAGCCACAGAAGGGTGTTGTCCGGGCAGAACCCCAGCATTCGCGCGAGCAGAACCGGCAACTTCCGCGGGGTCGCCTGGTTCAAGGCGCGGCGCAGCCTATAGGGCCGGATCCAACCGGGAACGCAGTGCGGACGCAATGTGATCGCCGAGAGCTTATCGCGATGTTCGTGCACGATCAGCGGTAATTGCATGCCGGTCATCGGCGTCCAATCCGCCGGCAGCAGGCACAGCACGCGGGCGATCTTGTCGCTCCCGGCCAGATGAGCGGCGATCTGCTCGTAGGCACGGCCGAACCGACCCCAGTCGTCCATGAACCACGACAGCAGGACATGCGGGCGGCTGTCCTTGCGCGGCATGCGGGTCAGACGGAGACTTTGAGCAGTTGCTTGATGGCGCTCTTCCAGCGCCGCGGATCGATGAGCCTCCGAGCCCGAACGATCTCGGGCGTGACAGGCGTCTCCGTGGCGCGCGCCCGATCGCCGTGGAACTCGAACACCACGTACCTGGCTGGCGACCCGCCGGGATTGCGCATTCCATGGGATTCGCCGGCAGGGTGGAAGATCACACTGCACGGCTTCACGCGCTCTCCGAGCGTTTCCAACTCGCCTTCGAGGATGACGATGGCCACGTCGTGCGCGTCGACGTGAGGACTGTAGCTCGCGCCCGGAAGCAGCGTCGAAGCGTGGCAGTGCAATTTCGTGAGCGAGGCCGTCGGGCCCTCGAACAGAGCCTGCGCGCGAAAGCCCTTCTCCTGCGTTGGAGGAGCGACCGGCGCGAACGCGTCGTAACGCCCGAACCCGAGTGGCGGTCCCGGGCCCGCGGCGCATTGCCACTTGAGCATGAGATAGCTCGCGGGCTCCTCGCTCACCGTGCGCAGCGTGTGCGCGAAGCGCGGTGGATAGTAGGCGAATCGGCCCGGCGTCACGCGCATGCGGCCGTTCTGCGGGGCGCCTTTCAGATCGGGGACCTCGATGTCGACTTCGCCCGACAGCACGATGAGGATCTCTTCCTCGTCATGCCGATGCGGAGCATGAGGACATTGGCCATGGGTCAATACCGAGGCGTGGCAGGTCAGCGCGCGCAGCGTCGCCGTCGAGCCTCTGAAGATGGGGTACGCCCTCCAGCCTTTCTCCTGATCGGGCGCGAGCGGAATCCGCAGCGGATAGACGCGATTCGAGAGCTTGCGCGCGGGGTGCGCTGCCGGCGCCTTGGGTGCGGAAACGATGCGGTTGTCGCCCGTTCGAGCGGTGCCCTTCACCATGATGCACGGAGGTCGCGGGCTCTCGAGAACGCGGACCGGCCATTCGAGACGGCTGAAATCCGGAATGCGGATGGGCAGGTCGGGCGCGGCGTACTGAAGCAGGAGCGCCTTGCGCGTATTCGGCGTGAAATTGTGAGATCCGTGCCAGAGCGCGCCATCGAGGAACAGGGCCTCGCCGTCGGTCATCTCGACGTTGACGACCCGGCTTCGCGGATCGTGTTCCGTCGCCCAGCGGAGAACGTCTTCGTTACCGATCTCGCGGCGGCGTTTGCCGGAGCGGTGCGCCGTCTCCTGGACGGTGACGCCGAAGCGATGGGAATAGGAGATGAGCGACAGCGACGAATGGGCCTCCGTGTGTTCGAGACCGATCCATACCGATACCGATTTACCCCAAGCCGTCGAGATTTCGATGTCGCTGTGCCAGGGATGGACGGCATCCGGCGTGCGGATCTGAACGCTGGCGCCCCACAGCATCACATCGTCGCCGAGCAAAGACGAGACGCGCTCGATGATCGCCGGCTGCCTGGCTATCTGAAAGAACGCCCAGGAACTGACCGCGTGTCCCTTGCGCCAATCGACGGGTTCCTGCTCGCCGTCGGAAAGCCGGTCGACGATTTGCCGGCAGCTCTGTTCGTCGAGCACCCGCACGGGGCCGGCGTAGCCCTGCTCGACCAATTGCGCGCGCAGCTCGGCGTGCATGCGTCAACCCGACTCCGGAATCCCTTAGGGATTGTACCGCTCCAACGCGGTAACGCTTCGGTTTGGAAACCTAGACTGGAGAACATGTAGGCGACAGCAACCTTATCCACGCCGCCGTCGGAGCCGGCTCGGCGCGGTGGCCTTCATCCACCGCTTCGGCTCCAGCCTCAATGCCCAAGTCGGTCGGCCCTGAGGGCTTGTTCAGCAAGGTCACGAGCGTCCAGCGCGTGAGTACAGTCGGCAGCGCCGCACCCAAGACCGGTTGCTCGTCCGCTTCGGTGGGAAAGGTCGCGCGCATGCCCTACACCGCGGACTACTATTTCCTCGCTGCGAGGGCTCGCTCGGCGTCGTCGTATGCAGCGCGGTACGTCGTCCCGAGGGGCCGGCGGGTGCCCACTGAGGCGCGGTGTGGGAGAATGTGTCGGTTATCTCTCGTCCGAGCTATGACGCGAGCCATCCTTGGTATCGGGCGGTTCTCGCGGTGACGACGGCAATGTTCCGTGACAACGCTCCGCTGGACGACGGCTCCGTCCTTTGTTACATCGCGCGGCACCGGCCGGAATCGCAACGGATCGGCAT
>VBCS01000397.1 GCA_005888955.1 Betaproteobacteria bacterium | reverse complement strand
GCGAGCAGTAAACTTGTGACCGCGCTGCATCAAGATTCTCTCCGCCCGGCAGGGTTGTTCATGCGTATCGTCTCGGTATAGGCGTGTCGCTTGAAGCCGTCGTTGTACGGTCCGACCGTTAGCTGCGTCCCGTCCGCTTGCAGACCGAGCGGATACGTTTTCGTGTCCCTATAGCCCGGACTTGCTTCGGTCGACCGCGAAAGCAGATGGACCTTCGCCGTCACCGCGTTGAGCCAGTTGGTGATGTAGCAAGGATCCGCGGCGCAGCCGCCGTACGTTCCGGGGTCGGCACTGACGGCGTCCGGCATGCTGTCGCCGTTGGTGTCGAGACCATATTCAAGCTGCAGGTTCTCGATACCCTCGACCAGCGCAACGACCGAGAACTCACCGTTCGCGCCAAGCTCCGCGCGCTTGAGCGTGGGAACGCCGTCGCCCGTATTGTTATTGTTGGCGATGAAGTAGATGTGCATCACATAAGACCGCAAGCTCGCCAGTGTCGCGCAATCGTGTTTGTGCAGCGGAAACGCCGATGGACCCGACGCCGGCTTCGCCGCGACAATGTAGTGCGCCGAGATCGCCGGATTCGCGAGCTCGTCGTTGCATAGCGTCGACTGAAGGTAGATCTGGCCCGTGGCAGCGGCGTCGCAGTTGGTATCGCCGGCGATGCAGGTGCCGGTCCGCCGAACCGCCACCACCGCGGTACCCGAACGCACGTCGCTGATGCAGGATGGCTTGACACTGCCGGCGGCATAGCCTTGAACGTGCATCATCACCATGTTCTTCATGTCAGCCACGGTGGTTGAGCAAGGGTCAGGCTTGGTCGCAGGCGGCCCGACGTCGCGCGGATCGAACTCGCCGAAGTAGCCGGTGTTGACGATGTCGTCCGCAAGCAACTGCATGGCGAAGCGGCCGTTTTCGATCTGCCGCCCGGTTCGCTCCATGTCGCGCCGATTGCTGCTGACGTTCACGAACGCCGTGGTCACGACCGCGAGCACGATCAGCCCGAGCGTGATGCCGACCATCAGCTCGATCAACGTGAATCCGCGCGGCGCGCGTAGTCGCATGGGTGTACGTAGCGGCGGATGGGCTGTCATGGACCGAGAGCGGCGATCGAAACAACCTTGACGACTGTCCGGCGCAGCGCGTCGTTGGCGCCGTAGAGCGACTGGCCGCAGCCGACGCTGGGTACCACGGTCGGGCTGAGGCCCTGCCAGGTCACGGTGACGCGATAGCTTGGCGGATCGACTCCTGCGAGCTGCTCGATACAACCGCGCCCGCCGATCATCGCGCCGATGGCCGAGCTGCCCGAAAGCTCGGTATTCCCCTTGAGCGCGTTGCTCCATTCGCAGGTGTCGCGCTCGACGCCCAGCGCGGTGCCCGAACAGTCAGTGGGTTGCGTGTCGCCCGTTCCGACGGGGTTCGCGGCGACGTACGTCGCGGCGACACCACGGTGCGCGCTCAAGCGCGCCGCCATGTCGTCCAGAAGAATGAGCGCTTGCGAGCGTGCGTAGGCTTCCACTTCGACGGTCTGCAGCCGGGACTGCAGACCCGCGAGCCCCAGAATGCCGAACGCAAGAATGACGATCGTGATGAGCGCCTCGAGCAGGCTGACGCCGCACTCGCGATTCGAATTCACTTTGGGGAGCGAACGGGCATTCATGAGCACGCACCGTTGGTGACGACGGGCTCGCCGCTCAGGTTTACCTGTACGCAGCGCTTCGTGGCGGTCTGGGTCGCGGAAACCGAGAACTTGGGCGGCGTGGTGCCCGCGACACGGCCGGAGCTTCGATACGTCACCGTCCCCGGAGCGCTGATGGAGATGTTGCTCGTCCCCGCATGCGTATCGATATTCGTCCCACCGACGGCGACCGCCCAGCCGGCCGCCCACGTGCCGGCCGGCGAGAGCGTCACATCGGTGTTTTGCTTGATGGATTCGCTGCGCGCACGCAACAGCGACGTGAACAGGTCCATCGCCGCCATCTGCACGCGTTGGCTTCGGGTGAGCTCGTTGAACGAAGGCACCGCAATGAGGGTGAGCGTTACCAGGACGACCACTACGGTAAGCAGCTCGACAAGCGTGAAGCCGCGAGCAAGCGCAGCGTTGCGCCGTAGCGCATTGGCGATGTTCCGACGCGGGTAATGAGCTGACATCGGTTACCACTTGCCCGAAGGCGTCTTCGTGCCTTGGTTGTCGATCGTGAGGCCGCCATCCGCGACCTGTGCACCGAGGGCTGTCGCCGTAATCGTGAAAGCGGGCGGCGCCACGACGGGCGCTGCGATACCGATGGTGTAATACGGCGCGACGTCTGCAGGGGTCGCCGCGTAGCCAAGCGCCGCCGCCGTGGACGCATACGCGCGGGCATCGAGCAGGTACTGTGCTTCGCGTTGCGCCAGATCCATCATGTACGATTGCGCCGCGGCGCGATTGCCCTTCCTGATCTGCGCCTGATAGGTCGGTAACGCGATCGCCGCCAGAACCGTCACGACCGCGAGGACAACGAGCAGCTCGATCAAGGTGAAACCGCAGAGGGTGAACGTGGGGGAGCCTGCGGGTCGGGCGAGTGCCGACCGCGCGCGGTTCCCAACAACACATGGACGCGACGAGGCTGCGCCGAGCGCTGTCGTCGACAACATCGCCTCAAACACCCTGCATGCGCGCGAGCTGGAGCAGCACGCCCTTGCGCGGACGAGGGTGACGCGGTGCGGAAGTGCGCTTGATCGCGCGTCGGCGGCGAAGCCTCGGAACCCGGGATTTCGCGGTTGCCGCGGCTTGGCCCAGCGGAACGGCACTCTCCAGTCCATGATGCCTCTGCTCGATGCGTCTAGAGGCAGTGACTGGAAGGAGGACGGGGCTCGAAACCGTTTCCCGTTCCTGCTTTACGGCGGAGTCTCCCGCCGGCAACCCCGCTACCCGATGCTTAGTTCACGGGCCGGAAGCTTTGCGTCACTGCCTTGCGACAGTTTTGCCAATGGCTGTTTTTCGTCGCTATATGCCGCGACTCGTCACGATAGTTGATTACAAGCGCGGTCGCGTCAATCGAGACACGACAAATGGCCCCGTCAGACCGACGAGTGGGTTGAGTTGTGGCTCACAACATCGTCGTCAAGGGGCTCGCGTCGACGGGCGATGCCGCCATCGACGCGAGTTTGTGCTTTCGGTGAAGCATATGCGGGGCAAGCGCCAGGACTCCGAGACTTCGCGCTTCCAGTCCGGTCGTGGAACTCATAACCTCGATACTTCGCTGACCTCCGCTACTGAACTCGCTGGCAACTTCCCAAGTTCAGGCAAGTACCGACCAGCGTGCACGTCGCCTGGACTCCATCGAGGGTGCAGCTGCAACCGAACTGCCCGCACCATGCCTGCTGGCTCCTGGCCATTTGGCGGTACGCATCGGATGTCGTGCTTACGCGCATACCCGGCGTTGCACAAGCCGATAACAGTGCGCAGAGGATTACTGTTGCAAGCAATCCGCTTTTTGCTTTCATGATGGGTACCTTCCTTATCAAAAATGAACTTGAAAACGCTGGCTTTCGGTTCAAGGCTGACGATCATTCAAATATTTATCACCTGCCCTCCCTTCGCTTAAGATCGTCTGATCCAATCTTGGTTCAGTCCAGTCGCAGGTTCGCGCCAGTCAATCAGCCGCGACGAGATCGGCAATCACGGCGTTGAGAAATCGCGTGGCCTCGCCGCCCGTTACGACGCGGTGATCGAAGGTGAGCGACAGCGGCAGCACGCGATGCACCGCCGGCTGTCCCTCCGCCGCTACGACCTGGTCGCGAATGCGGCCGGCGCCGAGGATCGCGACCGTCGGCGGCATCACGATCGGTGCGGCGTATTTGGCGCCGATCATGCCGAAATTGGACAAGGTGATCGTGTAGCCGCGCAATTCCTCCGGCGGGATCTTGCGCGCGACGACGTCGGCGTGCATCCGGTCGAGCCCGCGCCGCAGGTCTTCGGCGTCGCGATTCGCGACGTCGCGCAGCACCGGTACGAACAGTCCCTCGGGCGTGTCCACGGCGATGCCGACTTCGATCTTCTTCAGCAGATGCCGCGCACCCGCGGCGCTGTCGAACACCGCGTTGAGCGCGGGCGCCGCGCGGCAACCGGCAACGATCGCTCTCACGAGCCGGATCGTAATGTCCGTGCCTTTCGCCCAGGCATCGACATCCGCGTCGTCGATGACGGTTGCCGCCGCGACTTCGCGCTGCGCCAGCGCCATGTTCTGCGCCATCGCCCGCCGGACGCCGCGCAGCATCTCCGGCGGACCCCACTCCTCGAGGAGCTTGGCCACCCGTTGCACGTCCTGCGTCGTGACCAGGCCATCGGCCCCGGACGGCGTGATCAGCGCGAGGTCGACGCCCAGACGGTGCGCGAGCGCGCGCACGGCTGGCGTGGCCTTGATGCCGGGGCCGGCGTGTCCGACGCCGACCGCTGTTTCGGCGACGACTCCGCGTCCCACCGGCATGTGGCCCACGACGGTTCCGGCATCGGCGTCTTCCGCGCCCTCGAAGCCCACCAGTGGCGCCCCTACGTGCACGACGTCGTGCGCCTGGCCGTAGAGCTTTTCGACGCGCCCGGCCTGCGGCGACGGAACCTCGACGATCGCCTTGTCGGTTTCCATCGACACGAGCGGCTGGTCGACACGTACTTCGTCGCCCTCCTTGACATGCCACTCGATAATCTCCGCCTCCTGCATGCCTTCGCCGAGATCGGGCAACTTGAAGATCCTGGTCATGCGTACTCCAGTGCTTTTCGTGCGGCATCCATGATTCGCTCGACGCTCGGCATATATTGGCTCTCAAGCCGCGGCAGCGGCACCACGACGTCGTAGCCGGTGACGCGCTGCACCGGCGCCAGCAGCGACGTGAGGCCGTGCTCGGCGAGCCCTGCAGCGATCTCGGCCCCGCAACCGACGGTGCGCGGGGCTTCGTGCACGATCACGCAACGTCCGGTCTTCGCGACCGACTCGAGGATCACCGTCAGATCGAGCGGCTTCAACGTGGCTACGTCGATGACCTCCGCCGACACGCCCGTCGTTGCAAGGGCATCGGCGGCAGCCAGCGTCTCCTGCAGCATCGCACCCCAGCTCACCAACGTAAGGTCGCGTCCTTCGCGCAGCACGAAACAGGCGTCGAGGGGCAGCGCCTCGCCATTGTCTTCCACCTGCTGCTTGAACAACCGGTACAGGCGCGTCGGCTCGAAAAAGATCACCGGATCGGGATCGCGAATTGCGGCGAGCAGCAAACCATACGCGCGCGCGGGCGAGGACGGGATCACCATGCGCAGGCCGGGAACGTGCGCGAACAGAGTCTCGGGACTCTCCGAATGATGCTCGGGAGCATGAATGCCCGCACCCGACGGTGCGCGCAACACCATCGGGCAAGACAGGCGGCCGCGCGTCCGATGGCGCATCCGCGACGCGTGATTGATGATTTGATCGAGCGTGGGATACATGAAACCGGTGAACTGAATTTCGGCGACCGGCTTCAAGCCCGCGGCGGCCATGCCGATGGCGACACCCGCGATCGCGGCCTCGGCGAGCGGGGTGTCGACGACACGATCCGAGCCGAAGCGCGCCTGCAGCCCGGCAGTGGCGCGGAACACGCCACCGTTCACGCCAATATCCTCGCCCAGCAGGATGACGTCCTGGTCGTGCTCGAGCTCGTAGGCGAGCGCGAGATTGACCGCTTCGACGAGATTGACTTCAGCCACTTGGTTCTTCACCCTGAGGCGCAAAGCGGCGCGCTGCATTGCGCTGCTCTTCGAGCGGCACCGGCAGCGTCGCGTAGAGGTAGTCGAACATGGCGTCGGGACCGGGCGGTGGCACGGCCAGGTAGTCGTCGACGGCACG
>VBCS01000395.1 GCA_005888955.1 Betaproteobacteria bacterium | reverse complement strand
CTGCTCGACGACCCGGTGTTCTTCATCAGCCTCAAGAACTCGTTGCTGTACCTGCTGATCGTGCCGGCGATCCAGCTCGGCGCGATCGTGCTGGCGGTACTCGTCAACAACGCCCTTCCCGGCATCAAGCTCTTTCGCGCGGCGTTTTACGTGCCGGTCGTTACCTCGGTGTCGGTGGTTGGCATCATGTGGGGCTGGATGTACAACGAGCAGGGGCTGATCAACGCGGTCCTGCAATGGCTGCACCTCATCAACGACCCTATCGGCTGGCTCAGCGATGACCGGCTGGCGCTTTTTTCTCTGATGCTGGTGACGCTGTGGCGCGGCCTCGGCTGGTACATGGTGTTGTATCTCGCGGCGCTGCAGGCCATTCCGAACGACCTCGAGGAGGCCGCCGTGCTCGACGGCGCGTCACGCTGGCAGCGGTTCTGGCAGATCACGATCCCGATGATCATGCCGACGATCCTCCTTTGCACGGTGCTCTCCACGCTGGCGGCGATGAAGGTCCTGGAAGAGGTGCTCATCATGACCAAGGGCGGCCCGGTGAGCTCGACGTATACCGGCCTCTACTACGCGTACGATCAGGGCATCCGCGCGTTCAACTTTCCGCGCGCGCTCGCCGCGAGCCTCGTCGTGAGCGTTTTCTGTCTCGCGATCGCGTGGCTCAATTTCCGCTTCCTCCGCCCGCGTCACCGCTGAACCATGCGATTGGGCGACGGATCGAACGCGCGCGTGATCGAGGGCGGACTTAGGGCCCGCGCTAATGCCGCACCCGAGCACGGCACGCCGTCGGCGAAACGCAGGTCGATGGCGGGGCGACTCCGTCTCCGCATCGCGCTGCACTACGCGGTGCTGCTTCTGATCGGCCTCGTCTGCGTTTTCCCGTTCCTGTGGACGCTCTCGGTCGCGCTTGGCACCGAGGGCAACGTCTTCGCGTTCCCCTCGTCGTTGATCCCGCATGCTGTTTCGCTCGTGAACTTCATCGAGGTGTTTCGCGTCATCGATCTCGGTCGCTATTTCTGGAATTCGATCTGGATAACTTTCTGGACCGTCGTCTGGACGATCCTCGTTTGCGCGCTCGCGGCGTACCCGCTCGCGCGCTACCGGTTTCGCGGCCGAAAGCTCGTCTTCACCGTCATCCTCGCGACGTTGATGCTGCCCACCGAGGTCAATTTCCTCGTCAACTTCATTACGACGACGCAGCTCCGGCTCGGAAAACCGCATTCGAGGAGATTCCACAGGATCTGCTCGATGCCGCGCGCGTCGACGGCGCGTCGGAGCTTCACATCTTTTTTCGCATCATGTTGCCGCTCGCGCTCCCGCAAATCGGCGCGCTGACGATCCTGACCACGGTGACGACGTGGAACAACTTCCTGTGGCCGAGCGTGGTCCTGACCAAGAGCGACCTGATGCCGCTCGCCGTCGGCATTCTCGAGCTATCGGGAACGTTCGGCAGCTCGACGCGCGTCATCGCGGCGGGCGCCGTCCTGACGATCGCTCCGGCGCTGATCGTGTTCTTCTTCACGCAGCGCTTTTTCATGCGCGGCATGGAAGGCGCGATCAAGTGATATGGGTTTAGCCATGATCCGGCGGAAGTGACTGTCGTGGGTACGCACGGTGAGCGCGCTGACGATCTCTGACGATTTCCATCCGGGCCAGCTCGTCATGGTCGGCATCCGGGGGAAGACGCTCGACGATGCGCAGGCAGCGTTCCTGCGTCGTCATCACGTTCGAGCCGTCGTGCTGTTTCGCGACAACCTCGGCACTGAAGAGGATGTACGCGCGCTCACGGCCGCGTTGCGCGAAGCGATGGGGCCCACGGCGCTGATCGGCATCGACCAGGAAGGCGGCGCCGTCGTGCGCGCGACGTTCCTGCCGCAGCCGCCCGCCGCGATGGCGCTTGGGGCAGCCGGCGATGCATCGCTCGCGCGCGACGTGGGCGCCGCAGTCGCCCGCGGCATTCGCAGCATCGGCTTCAACTGGAATTTTGCCCCCGTGCTCGACGTCAACAACAACCCTGAGAATCCGGTGATCGCCGAGCGCAGCTTCTCGGCGAATCCCGAAGACGTCGCGCGCCTCGGTGCCGCGTGGATGCGCGGGGCGCTGAGCGAACGCGTCGCGTGCTGCGTCAAGCATTTTCCCGGGCATGGCGACACGCACGTCGACTCGCACCTCGATCTGCCAGTCGTCGACAAGTCCAGGGAGTCGCTCGATAGGATGGAGCTTGCGCCGTTTTTCGCGCTCAGCGATGAAGCGCCGGCGATGATGACGGCGCACATCGTTTACCCGAAGATCGATCCGCGGCATCCGGCGACGCTGTCGCGTGCGATCCTCGGCGGCGTGCTGCGCGATGAATGGCGCTACGACGGCGTGGTGATCACCGACTCGCTGGCGATGAAAGCGATTCACGACCGCTACGGCCACGATCGGGCCGCCGTGCTGGCCTTGCAGGCCGGCGCCGACATGGTGATGGCGCTCGGCTCGGCCGACGAGCAAGCGGCGGCGATCGACGCGATCCAGCGCGCGCTCGACCGCGGCGAGCTGGATCGTGGATCGTTGTTGCGCGCCCGCGCGCGCCTCGATGCGTTGGCGGAACGCTTTCCCGTCGATCCGGGCATATATTCAAGCGAGGCGCGCCGCGTCGACGACGAACTGATGCGTCGTGCTTGGGCACGCAGCCTCACGGCGTTCGGCGGAGCAAAACCGCCGCCGCTCGATCAGCCGCTACGCATTATCACGCAGCGCTGCGTTCCGGGCGACGGCGTAGCGGAGCCGGGATTGTCGGGCGATCGCATCGCGATGCTGTTCGAAGGCTTCGAGACGGTCGATGTCGTGCAAGTCGACGTGCTATGTGGATTGGACTGGAGAGCCGTTGCCAACGACAGACGGACGACCGTGCTCGCGTCGAACGCTCGCGCGCGCTACGGTGAACATGCACGCGCGTGGCGCCCGGATCTGCATCTGGTGCTGTGGAACCCTTTCCAGGCGCTCGACGTGGCGGCGCCGACGATCGTCACCTGGGGCTACGCGGACAGCGCACTCGACGCGCTGCAGGCGTGGCTCGAAGGCCGCGGCGCTGCACCCGGGCGGGCGCCGGTGCCGATCGCGCCTGCCTAGCTTCCCTAGAACGCACTCAACTCCGCGACAAAGTCGTAGGTGTCGCCACTCAGAAGCTTCGCCTGCTCGGCGCTGAGCAACATCGAATGCAGCCGCTGCAACGCGCGCACCGGGCGGTTGCCCGCGTGCTCGAGCGCGTCGTAGAGCGAATCCTGGACCGCATCGAGCGACGGCAGGCACGAGGCGACGATCGTCGCGAGCTCGATCGACATCGGTTCGTCGTCGGCGAAGCGCAGCCGGTGAAAGCGATACACGAGCGTGCCGGGTGAAAGCGCGAGCTTCAACGACTCTTCCGGGGTTACCGTACCCTCCGAGCGCTTGAGCCACGCGCTTCGCGGTATGCGGCCTCGCGCGCGCATGTCTTCGGAGAACGATGTCAACTTCGCGAAATTCTTGTCGATACGCGTGCAGACGAAATTGCCGGAGCCCTGACGGCTCACGAGCAAGCCTTCCGCCGCGAGGCCATCGATCGCCTTGCGTACGGTGATCCGCGACACGCCGAGATCCTCCGCGAGCTGCCGCTCCGAAGGCAGCGCGTCATCCGGACCAAGGATCCGCTTTTCGATTGCCTCCCTTAAGCCCCGCTGCAGCTGCTGATAGAGCGGCAGGCTGTCGCTGGGGTCCAGGTTGCCGAGGACTTGGGCAAGCGACGTCATCGGGGTGTCACTCGCGCGCGCGGCGCTGTGGACCTCGCCGAAGCGATCGCTTGCTCACCCAAAACCTGAACATCCGCTAGATAAAGTACTGAAAATGTTCGGGTGGTGTCTGCGGGTAATACCAAACTCATACCAGTTCATCCCCATGGGCGATGTGTCGTGCAGTGCCTTCAGCCCCCTCTGGTGCGCCGCACACCCCCGCTTCGGAGTGTGGCGCTCTTGCAACATGGTACCAGCGTTATTCAAGGATTGGTAGCATGTTTGGACCAAGTGGTAGTATAGTGGCATTGATCGCCGCAGAAAAGCAAGGACGTGATCCCGGCGGCAGTTCGCAAGATCTTAGCGTCGTAATTCTTAGTGCGAATCCTATCAAGGGGAGGCTCATGAAGCTCAGGAAAACACCGATCGCATCGGCCGTCGCAGTCGCGCTGATGAGCGTCGTCACGCCCGTGCACGCGCAGCAGTCGGCTACCGGTTCTGTCGACACGCCCAAGAGCCAGACACAACCCGATGCGACAGCCGCGCAAGCGGCGAAGGACAAGGCGAAGGACGCTACGAAGCCGTCCGCCGCGAAAGACGCCGAGGCATCCGCCGACGCGAAGACCGCGCAAGGGGAACCGCAAGTTCTCGCGCAGGCCACCACCCCGCCGCCTGCGACGACACCTCCAGCGCTGCTTCCGCGCGAAACGATTACGGTCACCGGTTTCCGGTTTTCGCTGGAGCGCTCGCTTGAAACCAAGCGCAATGCCGATTCCGTCGTCGACGTGGTGACGGCCGACGACATCGGCAAGCTCCCCGACAGGAACATCGCCGACGCCGTGCAGCGCGTTCCCGGCGTCACGATCAGCTCGGCGGCGGGAGGCGAAGGCGGCTTCGACGAGAACGACCGCGTCAGCCTGCGCGGCACGAACCCGAGCCTGACCCAGACGCTCGTCAACGGGCACCCGATCGCGTCGGGCGACTGGTTCGTCCTCGACCAGGTGCAGACCGTCGGGCGCAGCGTCAGCTTCACGCTGCTGCCGTCCGAGCTCGTGAGCCAGGTGATCGTGCGCAAGAGCGCAACCGCCGATCTCGTCGAAGGCGGCGTTGCGGGCAATGTCGACATCATCACGCGCAGGCCGCTCGACTTCCGCAAGCAGCTCACCGCCGCAGCGTCGTTGGAAGCGGTATATGCGGACTTGCCGAAGAAAACCGATCCGCAGATCAGCGGGCTCATCAACTGGAAGAACGAAGCGGGCACGATGGGCGTCATGGTGCAGGGCTTCTACGAGAAGCGGCATCTGCGCCGCGACGGCCAGGAGCTGCTGGGATACGCGCAGATCTCGCCGACCAGCGCACTGGCCGCCGCGCATCCCGATCTCGCGAACGTGTCGTATCCGACGCTGATCGGCTCGGCATTCTTCGAGCAAGTGCGCGAACGCCAGGGCGGATTGCTCGACGTCGAAATCAAGCCGACGAACGATCTGACTGTAGACTTCAGCACCTTCTATTCGCACATGCGGGCGACGAACTACAACCGCAACTGGATGTTCTGGGGCGCGCACGTCATCAACGGCGGAGCCGGCGAAATGCCGACCTCGTACACGGTGACCAACGGCACGCTGACCTCGGCCGTGTTCCCGAACCTCGGCTCGCCGGGAAACAATCATCAGTATGCGATCGTCGATGAGATCTACCGTCCGGGCACGTATTCGGAGACGGCGTTCTACGACGTCACGGCCAGTTATCGCGCTACCAATCGCCTGACTTTTACCGGCGACGTTGGGTACACGCGCGGTGTCGGCAAGACGCCGAAGCAGGACGTATTCGAGGGCGATGTATTCAACACCGGCGCCACATACACGATGCACGGCATCTCATCCGCGACCGACGTAGCGTTCCCGAACGGCAATCCCTCGAACTTCGCCGGCACGTCGCTCGACTGGATCTTCGGCGCGAGTCCCGCGAAAACGGAGGACAAGGAAACGTACGGCCAGATCGACGGCCTGTATATGCTCGGCATGGGTCCGTGGACCAGCGTGAAGGCCGGCTTCCGTGCCGCGGAACACAAGCGCAATACCGAACAGGTGGCGCAAGGCCCGAACTTCGCGCTCGATCCTTTCAACCCGGCGAACCTGCCGCATTGGAACGGCGAGACCTACCCAGGCAACTTTGCGAGCGGTATCGGCGGGAACTTCCCGCGCACTCCCTGGATGATCTCTCCGGGCGAGCTCGAGCGCTGGGGCGACCTCTACTCGAATCGCGATCCCGTCACGCGACGTTACTGGCCGGGCGAGTTCGCGCTCAAGGAGAAGGTCTGGGCGGCCTACGGGATGGCGAATCTCGACGGACCGGGCTGGAGCGGCAACTTCGGCGTACGCGCCGTGCAGACCAAGGAGCGCGTGCTCGTCAACGTCGCGATACCGGGCGATATCTGCGGAGCGCTTGCACCGTGCCCGCAGGTGCCGGGGGCGATCACGACCTCCGCGTTCGGCTCCTTCTACCAGCAACCGGTCGAGCACACGTACAACGACATCCTGCCGAGCGCCAACCTCAAGCTCGATCTGTCGAAGGATCTGGTGGCTCGCTTCGCAATCGCCCGAACGATGGCGCGTCCGGATTTCAGCGCGCTGGGCGGCTCGATCTCGGCCGACGACACGACGCACACCGGCAACGGCGGCAACCCGGACCTGAAGCCGATACGCTCGACGAACGTCGACGCAACGCTCGAGTGGTATTTCGCGCGGAATTCACTGTTAGCGGCGGGCCTGTTCTACCTGGACCTGTCGAATTATGTCGGTTTCGGCAACCACCAGGTCACCCTGCTCAATATCCGCACCGGGACGTTCGACACGTATACGATCTCGTCGCCGACGAACAGCAGCGGCAAGGTGAAGGGCCTCGAGCTTTCGTATCAGCAGGACCTCGCCTATGGCTTCGGTGTCCAGGCGAATTACACATACGCCGATGCAAAGGAAACGGGCATCCGCGACCTGGTGGGTGCGTCGAGGAACACGTATAACATCGTCGGCTACTACGAGAACTACGGGTTCAGCGCACGCCTCGCCTACACGTACCGCTCGCATTTCTTCGTGGGCCTGGACCGCAGCACGCCCGAATACCAGGACGATACCGGTAACCTGGCAGCGTCGCTTCGCTATCGGATCAACGACAACGTGAGCTTGACGTTCGACGTGCTGAATCTGAACAATCCGACGCTCAAGTACTACGGCGCGAATACCGACCAGCCGCGCGCGTTCTATAAGAACGGACGGCAGTACTACGCGGGCGTGAAGCTCGCGTTCTGACGCATCGGCGGAGCGGCCGACTCACCCCTCCCGTTCGGCACACGGCGGAGCAGTGCGCTGCTCCGCCGTTTCTTTTGTGAACAATGCGGGCATGCGACCGGATCGAATCTGGCTGCGGATGCGTCGGGATAGCGAGCGGAGTCCGGTGCGGCGGTTCGGGCGTCTGATCGCTTTCGTTTGCTCCGGGCTGGGGGTCGGATTGGCAGGGTGCGTCGGATCGACCGGAGTCGAACCCGCTTCCTCATCAAACCAGCCGCTGCGCGGGTCGATCTCCTCACGTGGAGCGGCGCCGCACTTCGTCTACAGTCCCTACAAACACGTATCCGTCGCGCTCGCGTCGGACAGCGGAGCGATCTCGACCGCCGTCGCCGGCGCGCCGACGCCGATCGTTGTAAACGGCCGCTCGACGCTTCCATCCGGTGTGACGGCGTTGACGCTGGCGTTCGCGACCGGCGAATGCGGCACCGAGACCTGGGATGGCATGGCGCGCCAGCTGGCGACCGCCAATCTGCCAGGTTTGGTCCAGGCGGGGATCGATTACATCATTTCCACCGGCGGCGAAGCCGGCGTGTTCACTTGCACAACGGATGCGGGGATGGAAGCGTTCATCGCGCGCTACGTATCGCCGCGGTTGATCGGCTTCGACTTCGACATCGAGCGCGGGCAATCGGCGGAAATCGTCGCTTCTTTGGTGCGGCGCATCAAAGCCGCGAAGGAAGGGCACCCCGAGCTTCGCTTCAGCTTCACGCTCGCGACCTGGGGGGCCAGCGACGGCAGCCTCGCGAGCTTGAACGATGACGGGCAGCGCGTGATGCAGGCGATCCGCGCTGCCGGGCTCACTGACTACTACATCAACCTGATGGTGATGGACTACGGGGAAGCCATCCCACGGAATTGTGTCGTAGCAAGCGCTGTTTGCGATATGGGGCAGTCGGCGATCCAGGCGGCGCGGAACCTGAACTCCCGCTTTGGCGTCCCGATGAGCCGCATAGAACTGACCCCGATGATAGGAGTCAATGATGTCGTGGCCAACGTTTTCACGCTCGAGGACGCGCAGGTTCTTGCCCGGTTCGCACGCGAGAGCGTCCTGGGCGGCGTGCATTTCTGGTCGCTCGACCGGGATGCGCCGTGCCCGGCCGGCGTGTCGGGGGTATCATCGACATGCAGCGGCTTGACAGGCGTACCGGGCTTCGGATTTACCACCGCGTTCCGCGACGCCCTGCGCTGATCGGGAACCGGCAAAGCAGGTTTCTCAACGGACCTTTTGAATGGAGACAGCCATGCGTGCCTTAGCCATCTGCGTATTCGTGCTGCTCCTGGCCGGCTGCGCCACCCAGAGCGAGCGCGCCGCCCAGGTGGAGCGCGACGTCGACGACATGATCCGCGTTTATGGGCCGGGCTGCGAAAAGCTCGGCTACAAGGGCGATTCCGACCAGTGGCGCGATTGCGTCGTCAAGCTCGCGACCAAGGACAACCTCGAGCGCTACAGCCGCGATTACTCGGTCAGCTGCATCGGCCACCGCGGATTCTTCCAGTGCAGCCGATTCTGAGCCTGTTCAGCGCTGCAACTGGGTGACCAGGAACGCCTTTACCTGCTTGGCCAATTCCGGCGAGATTTCGCCGAGCACTCCGCGCACCTGCTCAGGGATGTGCTCGACGCTTCGCGGGTTCGCGCTGAAGATGTAGTAATCGAAGAGCGTCCGCCATACCTGCCGCTGCTCGGCAGGAAGGTCTTTGAGCGTCAGCAGGCAATGCAGCAGACAATTGAGCGCCGTGTCCGCGCTGCCGGCGGCGCCAACCTGCCTCTTCCACCAGTAGTTGACCAGCATGTTGTACTTGCCGAGCGACTGGACGTGGTGCCACCAGAGCGTCGGGATGTAGATCGCATCGCCGGGTTCGAGCTCGCCTACCAATGCCGAAGCGAGCGCGTCCCTGAATCGCGGAAACCGCTCGAAGTCGGGATTTGCCAGCGAAACGAGGCTGATCGGCGTGCCCGTCGGTGCATGTCCCAGAGGGCCGATGTAGAGGTTCGCGATCTGCTCCGGCGGGAACAGCGTGAAGCGCCGCGTGCCGCTGACGACGCACGCGACGTTGTTCGATTCGTCGAAATGCGCGGGAGTCGTGACCGCATTGCCGAGCCAGATCCGCGGCAGCACCGTCTCGTCGAAGATGGCGAGCCGGTTTTCATTGGCAAACCCCGGCAGGCAATCGGCGATCAGCGCACTCTGCACGGCGAGCGACGGACGGCCCTCGAACTTCGCATAGCGCAGCAGCTTGTCGCTAACTTGGCCAATCGAAGCCTTGCTCCGCGAGAAATTGAACCCGCGCATGTCGTC
>VBCS01000393.1 GCA_005888955.1 Betaproteobacteria bacterium | reverse complement strand
TGTCGAGCATCGACGGGCGCGCGGTTGGACTCGAGTTCGGCCCGTGTGCAACGGCGGCGCGCCGGCGAGAGCAAGTGATCGCCGCCGACATCGCGACCGACGAGCGCTGGCCCGAATATCGTCCGCTCGCTCTCGAGTACGGCCTGCGGGCGTGCTGGTCGACGCCGATCATCTCTTCGGAAGGCAGGGTGCTGGGCACGTTCGCCATCTATTCGCGCCGGCCGCGCAGTCCTTCACTCCAGCAACGCAACCAGATCGAGCAGCTTACTCACCTCGCGAGCATCGCGATCGAGCGAACGGAGGCCATCGATGCCCTGCGCCTCTCCGAGGAGCGCTACGCGCTGGCGATGGAGGCCACCGGAGATGGACACTGGGACTGGAGCATCCCGGACGACAGGATCTACGTCTCTCCGCGGCTGCTCGAAATATGCGGCCTGCCGCGGGACAGCGCGGTCGCCAGCCGCGCCGAATGGCTCGACCGCTTCCCGTTCTATCCCGGCGAGCGCTCGAGATACGAACAGATCGTGTCGGAGCATTTCGCGAACGACGCACCGCGGCTGGATGTCGAGCTGCGCATCGTTCCGAGCGGCGAGATGCGTTGGATCCATCTGACGGGTCGCTGCTCCCGGGATGCGTCGGGCGCACTCCTGCGCTGGGCGGGCTCGGTGACGGACATCACGGCGCGCAAGCGCGTCGACGAGGAGCTGCGCGCACGCCAAGACATGCTGGACCTCGCGCAGAAAGCCGCGCGCGCGATCGCCTTCGAATGGCGCGTCGGCGCCGGCGAAGGCGAAAACCGCTGGTCGCCGGATCTCGATGCGATGTACGGCATCGCGCCCGGTTCGTACGACGGCAGCTACGAGGCGTGGAAACGGCTCGTCCACCCCGACGACTGGCCGAGCGTTCGCGCCGCGATCACGGCCGCGCAGCAATCGGGCGACGTCGCCGCGGAGTACCGCGTCATTCATCCCAACGGCACGATCCACTGGCTGCAGGCCAAGGGACGCATGTTCGCCGATGAGCAGGGCAATCCGACGCGCATCGTCGGTTTCATGCTCGACGTCACCGACCGTCATGATGCTGAGGACGAGCTCTTGCGGATGGAGCGGCAGCTCCGCCAGTCGCAGCGCCTCGAGGCGATGGGCACGCTCGCGGGCGGCATCGCCCACGACTTCAACAACCTGCTTGGCGCCATCCTCGGCTACGGCGAGATGGCGCTGCGCGACGCGCCGTCGGGCAGCCGCCTGCGACGCGACATCGAGAGCATCATGATCGCAGGCGAGCGCGGCCGCGCATTGGTGGACCGGATTCTCGCGTTCAGTCGCAGCGGTCTGGGCGAGCGCGTCGCCGTGCCCGTCCAAGAGGTCGTACGCGAGACGCTGGCCTTGCTGACGGCGAAGCTTGCCGCGGGGATTGTCATCGAAGAGCGCCTGCACGCCGCCCGCGCCGCGGTCATGGGCGACGCGACGCAGATCCATCAGGTTCTCATGAACCTCGTGACCAACTCGGTTCAGGCCATGCCCTCCGGCGGGACGATGCGCGTGTCGCTGGAAGCCGCGCACATCGACGCGCCGCGACTCGCGACGACGGGCACGGTCGAAGCCGGCGACTATGTCGTGCTCCAGGTTGCCGATACGGGCACCGGCATTCCAGCGGGAATCCTGGAGAAGATCTTCGATCCGTTCTTCACGACCAAGGAAGTCGGCGTGGGCACGGGGCTCGGTCTGTCGCTCGTGCACGGCATCGTGACGGGACTCGGCGGCGCGATCGACGTCGCGACGGCGCTCGGCGAGGGAGCCGTATTCACGGTGTACCTGCCGCGCACGGCTGATGTCGCCGATGTACCCAAATCCGGAAAAGGTGGCGAAGCCGCGACGCGGCGCGGCAGCCAACAGCGGATACTTGTCGTGGACGACGAAGCCTCGCTTCTCCGGCTTGCCACCGAGACGTTGAGCGAGCTGGGCTACGCACCTGTCGGCTTCCGCGCCAGCGCCGCGGCGCTCGCCGTGTTTCTCGCCGATCCGGAACGGTTCGACGCGGTGATCACCGACGAAAGCATGCCGGGTCTCACCGGTTCGGAGCTCATTCGGAAGATCCGTGCCATTCGGCCGGAGGTTCCGATCGTCCTGGTGACCGGCCTCGCCAATGCGGCGGTCATCCAGAGAGCGAAGGACGCGGGCGCCACCGAGGTATTGAGGAAGCCTCTGTCGGCGCGTCAGCTCGCGACAGCGGTCGAACGGGTGCTGCACGAGGCGCATCCTCCCGTGACCGGGAAGCCCGCGGTTCTTTCGACGCCGCGCGCAGCTCAGCCGCAGCGGCGAGGCGGCGGTTCGAGCCGGACGCGCCCGGCGCGGCGCTGAAGAGGTTGCGGCAGCCACGCGTGTGCATCAATTGACACGATTCCGACCGGGGGCGACACGCGCCAGTCGGGGTCGCGCCGCAGACTCTGGGGAGACGGTGCCCGCGAGGGCGTGTGCGTGGATCCGCGTCCGTTGTCCGAACCGAAATCACCGACCATCAGAGGAGATTCGAGATGATCCTGGGCATGTCGACATCCGCTTTCACGCTGTTTCATGTGATCCTGAGCCTGATCGGCATCGCCGCCGGGCTCGTCGTCGCCGCTGGAATGTTCGGCTCGAAGAAGCTCGAGGGCTGGACCGCGCTGTTCCTCGCCACGACCGTGCTCACGAGCGTGACCGGATACTTCTTCCCGCGCGACCAGATCCTGCCGTCACATATCGTCGGCGCGCTGTCGCTGATCGTGCTGGCGATCGCGATCCTCGCGCTCTACCGCTTTCGGCTGGAGGGCAACTGGCGCTGGATCTACGTCGTCACGGCTCTTGTGGCGCTCTGGTTCAACGTGTTCGTCGCCATCGCGCAGGCGTTCCAGAAGATATCCTTCCTGAATGCACTGGCGCCGACGCAATCCGATCCGCCTTTCATCATCGCCCAGCTCGTCGTGCTGGCCGCGTTCGTCGCAATCGGCTTCGCCGCGCTGAAGTCGTTCCGCCCGGTCGCCGAGAGGCGGGAGGTACGTCCGCTCTGACGTTCTGCTAAGCCGCTTGTGTCCGCGCCCGCCTGCCGGCACCTCCGGACCTCGGGCATTCGATGGAAACTGAAAGGAGACTGCAATCATGAACGACAAGGCGCCCACTTCACGCAAAACCGCCCGGCTGCGTACGCCGACCAGCCTGGGCTCGGATGCGACGCGCGACATCTCGGGTGCGCTCAACGCGCTGCTGGCGGATTTCTTCGCGCTGTACCTGAAGACCAAGAACTTCCACTGGCACGTCTCGGGACCGCACTTCCGCGACTACCACCTGCTTCTCGATGAGCAGGCCGACCAGCTC
>VBCS01000391.1 GCA_005888955.1 Betaproteobacteria bacterium | reverse complement strand
CGCGAGCGCCGCCGCGCGGTCGAACGCCCGCTCCGCATCTTCGAACCTGCCTTGCCGGAAGTAGAGATGCCCGAACCCGAGGAACACTTGCGGCCAGTCCGGCTCGAGCCTGGCCGCGTCGTGAAGGCTCGCTTCCGCGCCGGCGAGATCGCCCTTCTTGAGGCGTAGTGTCGCGACGTTGTAATGCGCTTCGGCAAGCTGCGGCGAGTGCGCAAGCGCGGCGGCGTACGCGGCAAGTGCGTCGTCGATGGCTCCCGCTGCAGCGCGGTTGGCCGCCTCGTCGAGGAGATCGCGCACGCTCGTCATGCCACGACGCGTGCCCGCGGAGCGACGAGCGCATGCCGGCGCCATCCGAGCGCGAACCAGGCGAGCACGAGCGCATCGGCGGCGAGCACGAGCGCGAACGCAAGCCGCAGCGCGCCGGCGACGTCGATACCGAACGCCGTACGCGCCGCATCGACGACGACGCCGATGCCCCATTGCGTCGCGAAACTGCTGGTGAACAACAGCAGATTAAGCGCGGTATTGGCACGCGCCGCCGCTTCTGGAGGAAAACCCTCGCCTATGACGGTGAAGCCGAGAACATTCACCGCAGAGCCCAGACCGTACAGCGCCCACGCCACGTACGTCGACGGCAGCGCCTGCATGACGATGAGCGCCAGCATCAATATGTGCAAACCGAAGCCGGCCGCGAGCAGGTGACGCGCACCTATCCCGTATCGCCTGAGCGTGGTGGCAAAGAAGCCCAGACCGAGGTATCCGCCGAGGATGACGATTCCGACGACGAGCAGATGATCGGCAGCAACCGTGCGGCTGTAGCCATTGACCTCCATCAACCACGGCACCGACCACAGGCCCAGGACGGCCATGAACGACCACGTGGCGATCGCTCCCAGCGGCGCGACCCACCAGAAGCGCGCACTGCCGAACACCTTCTTCACTCCGGCCCACTGATCCTTCCATCCGGCCGCGTGCGAATGGGGAGGAGTATCGGGCACGACCCAAACGATGCACAGCGCGGAGGCGAAGGTCGCTACCGCCAGCACGACGAAGATTCCGCGCCAGGAGAGGAGCGTCAACGCGGCGGCGAGCGGCGCGGTCGACAGCAAGGCGCCGATGCCGCCGGCGACCATCATCCAGCCGGCGAGCGACGCCTGCCGTTCCGCCGAATACCAGGTCGCGATCGCCTTGAGCGGCGCCATGAGGCAGACGGAGACGCCCGCACCGATTAGCGCGCGAGCGATTGCGAGGCCGGCAAGATCGTCGCTGGCCGCGAACGCCAGCGCACCGCAACCGGCGACCGTCAACAGAATCGGCTCGACTCGTCGCGGGCCGTAGCGGTCGAGCAGCATCCCCGCCGGAATCTGCATCGCCGCAAACGCGACGAAATATGCGCTGGTCAACAGGCCGAGCGCCGACGCGCCGATTCCCAAGCTGGCGCTGAGCTCCGGCGAGATGACCGCATTGGCGGTGCGGTACGTGTACGACAGCACGTACGCGGCCGCGAAGCTGAAATAGAGCGGCAGAAAGCGCGGGACGGTCACGATGGGCTGCGGCGACGGGGGCGGCCGCTATTATCTCCGATTGTCGCGCCGGCGCCGAAGCTTCGCGCCACCCGCGGTGCATGTAGAATTCGCGGCTATGCAGCTACGACTGCCCGTTGCGAGATATCGTGTGGCCAAGGCCTGTGTCGGACCCATGCTGCGCTGTTGCTGCTTCGTGCTCGGTGCGACGAGCGCAATTACTGTCGCCGCGGGACCGGACTACCCACCGACCGCGAAGCGACCCGTCACCGAGACCTATCATGGCGTGACGGTGGTCGACGATTTTCGCTGGCTCGAGGATGATGCGAGTCCCGAAGTGAAACGCTGGGTCGCGGAGCAAAATGCGCTCACGCGGCGCTACCTCGACACGCTTCCGCAACGCACGGCGATCGCCGCTCGTGTCGGCGAGTTGCTGCGCACGTCGCCCGTGCGGCGTTACGACTTCGAGTACCGCAGCCGACTCTTCGCGCTGAAACTGCAGCCGCCGAAGAATCAGCCCATGCTGGTGGCCCTGCCGGTTTCGGGCGACATCCGCGGCGAGCGCGTCGTGCTCGACCCGAATCTCCTCGATCCTTCGGGCCGCACCGCGATCGACTTCTTCCGGACGTCCTACGACGGCAAGCGCGTCGTGGTGTCGCTTTCCACCAACGGCAGCGAGGACGGCACCGCGTATGTTTACGATGTAGCGACCGGCCGCCGCTTGGACGATGTGATTCCCGGCGTGACTTATCCGACCGCGGGCGGAAGCGTCGAATGGAACGCCGATGGCAGCGGCTTCTACTACACGCGCTACCCTCAAGGCGACGAGCGGCCGACCGAGGACCGCCATTTCTTCCAGCAGGTCTACTTTCACCGGCTCGGCACCCCGGTGGCGAGCGATCGTTATGTGATCGGGAGAGAATTTCCCCGCATCGCCGAGATCGAGCTCAAGGGCAGCCGCGACGGCCGTCATCTGCTGGCAGTTGTCCGCAACGGTGATTCAAGGATGGCGTCAAGCGGCTGGCTTTGGGCGATGACGGCAAGCTCTACGGCATGAGCATCAAGGACGCGCCGCTCGGCCGGATCATCGCGATTCCCATGCTCCGGCCTTCGCTGGCCTTTGCGAAGCTTGTCGTCCCGGAAGCGAAGATCGTTGCCGAAGGCGTGCAGCCGACCGCTTCGCGGCTCTACGTCACGTATCGCAACGGTGGGCCGTCGGTCGTGCGCGTGTACTCGCTCGCGGGCAAGTTCTTGCGCGAGCTTCCCACCGCGCCCGTATCCGAAGTTGCGGTCGCGGTGCGGCTCGAGGGCGACGACGTACTTCTCAATACGATGAGCTTCGTCCAAGCGCGAGCCGTCGCGCGCTACGAGGCGCGCGCGAACCGCCTCGTGCCGACCGAGCTTGTCGGTCGATCCCCGTTCAGTTTCGACGATGCCGTGGTCGAACGCGAATTCGCGGTTTCGAAGGATGGAACTCGCGTGCCGGTCAGCGTCATCCACCGCAAGGGCGTCAGGCTCGACGGCAGCAACCCGACACTGCTCTACGGCTACGGCGGCTACGGCATCAGCATGGCGCCGTACTACTCACCGCTGCTTCGACTGTGGCTCGACTACGGTGGCGTTTACGCGGTGGCCAACGTGCGCGGCGGCGGCGAATACGGCGAGCCCTGGCACCTCGCCGGCAACCTGACGCGCAAGCAAAACGTATTCGACGATTTCGCCGCATCGCTGCAGCTGCTGATCGACCGCAAATACACGCGCCCGGAGAAAGCCGCGATCATGGGCGGCAGCAACGGCGGGCTCCTCATGGGCGCGACGCTCGTCCAGCACCCAGAGCTCGTCCGTGCGGTCGTCAGCCAGGTCGGCATCTACGATTCGTTGCGCTGGGAGCTGCAACCCAACGGCGCGTTCAACGCGACAGAGTTCGGCTCGATCAAGGATCCCGACCAGTTCCGCGCGCTGTATGCGTACTCTCCCTTCGCCAACGCGCGCGACGGCGTGGCTTATCCCGCCGTGCTCTTCGCCGCGGGCGACAACGACGGGCGCGTCGCTCCCTACGAATCGCGGAAGATGACCGCACGCCTGCAGGCAGCGACCTCCTCTTCGAATCCAATCCTGCTCCGCACCGAAGCTACGGCCGGACATGGAATCGGCACCGCGCTATCGACGCGGATCGAGGAACAGGCGGACGTATATGCGTTTCTTGTCGACCAGCTCGGCATGGCGGCGCTGCCCGCGGCCGCGCTTGCCGGAACGCGCGAGACGGGTAAGCCGCCGGTCACCGCACGGCGCGGGCCAGGCGCTGGGCGACGCTGAAGACCGCCGCGGCTAATTGCGGCGCTGGAGAGCGTTGGCCAGCGCGATGCCGCCCGCCCATAACAGCGTCGCCAGGACCATGCCGAGAAAGGCTGCGGCAATCGCGCCGCCCACACCGGTCCAGCCGAGCGAGAAGACGAGCCACCATGCCAACACTCCGCCCGCGCCGCCGCAGACCACGATTGCCAAGAGCCGGAGGATGAAGGTGAACACGGAAAAAGCGTGCGCGAGCTGCCGCTCGAGCGCGGGCGAAGTATAACAGCGACGACCCGAGGTCCCCTCGCCGCGCTTGCGCGAGGAGGAGCAGCGTGAGGATAAGCATGGCGGCGGTGCGCAATCTCCTGTTCATC
>VBCS01000390.1:2397-3234 GCA_005888955.1 Betaproteobacteria bacterium | reverse complement strand
TGGGCTGCAAGCGCGGTTACAACTATGTCCACGGCGAGATCTGGGATGAATACGAGCGCTGCGAGGAAGCGCTGGAGGAAGCATACCGGGCGGGCTTCCTCGGCGACGACATTCTTGGCAGCGGTTTCTCCTTTCATCTGTACAACCATCATGGCTACGGCGCGTATATCTGCGGCGAGGAGACCGCGCTCCTCGAGTCGCTCGAAGGCAAGAAGGGGCTGCCGCGCTTCAAGCCGCCGTTTCCCGCAAGCTACGGCCTTTACGGCAAACCGACGACGATCAACAATACCGAGACCTTCGCGGCCGTACCATGGATTTTCAACCACGGCGGCGAAGCATTTCTCGATCTCGGCCGTCCCAACAACGGCGGCACGAAGATTTTCTCGGTATCGGGGGACGTCGAGCGTCCGGGCAACTTCGAGGTCCGGCTGGGCACGCCGTTCGCCAAATTGCTCGAGATGGCGGGCGGCATGCGGGCGGGGCGCAAGCTCAAGGCCTGCATCCCGGGCGGTTCGTCGATGCCCGTGCTCCCCGGCGAGATCATGCTCGCTACCGACATGGACTACGACTCGATCGCCAAGGCGGGATCGATGCTCGGTTCCGGCGCGGTCATCATCATGGACGACACGCGGTGCATGGTGCGCTCGCTGCTGCGGCTGTCGTACTTCTACTTCGAGGAGTCCTGCGGCCAGTGCACGCCGTGCCGGGAAGGAACCGGCTGGCTATGGCGGATGGTCAACCGCATTGAGCACGGCGAGGGCAGGAACGAGGACCTCGACGTATTGCTGTCGGTATCGGACAACATCGCAGGGCGCACGATCTGCGCGCTGGGCGACG
>VBCS01000390.1:0-2385 GCA_005888955.1 Betaproteobacteria bacterium | reverse complement strand
GGATTACGTCTGACGCGAACCATGACGACGATCAAGCTCGAAGTCGACGGCAAGCCGGTCGAGGTGCGCGGCGGCAGCACCGTGATGGACGCCGCGCACAAGCTCGGTATCTACGTGCCGCATTTCTGCTGGCACAAGAAGCTCACGATCGCCGCCAACTGCCGGATGTGCCTGGTGCAGGTCGAGAAAGCGCCGAAGCCGATGCCGGCCTGCGCGACGCCCGCCACCGAAGGCATGAAGGTATGGACGCACTCCGACGCGGCCGTCGAAGCCCAGAAGGGCGTGATGGAGTTCCTGCTCATCAACCATCCGCTCGATTGCCCGATCTGCGACCAGGGCGGCGAGTGCCAGCTGCAGGATCTTGCCGTCGGCTATGGAGCGTCGAATTCGCGCTACCAGGAGCCCAAGCGCGTCGTGTTGAACAAAAACCTCGGCCCCCTGATCTCTACCGACATGACGCGTTGCATCCATTGCACGCGCTGCGTTCGCTTCGGCCAGGAAATCGCCGGTGTCATGGAGCTCGGCATGATCGGCCGCGGCGAGCATGCCGAGATCATCGATCTGTGTCCCGTCGGCGCGCTGACCTCGAAGCCGTTCCGCTATACGGCGCGGACCTGGGAGCTGGCGCGGCGCCAATCGGTGAGCCCGCACGACAGCCTCGGCAGCAATCTCGTCGTGCAGGCCAAGAACGATCGCGTCATGCGCGTCGTGCCGCTCGAGAACGACGCAATCAATGAATGCTGGCTTTCCGACAAGGACCGCTTCTCCTACGAGGGCCTGAACTCCGAGGACCGGCTTACCCGGCCAATGGTCAAGCGCGACGGCAAGTGGATGGAAACCGACTGGCAGACGGCGCTCGAGCACGTCGTGCGGGAGCTCAAGCGCGTCCGCGAACGGCATGGCGCCGCAGCTATCGGCGCACTGGTATCGCCACATTCGACCGTGGAGGAGATGCATCTCGCGCAGAAGCTCGTACGCGGCCTGGGCGGCGAGAACATCGATTTTCGCCTGCGGCAGTCCGACTTCAGCACCGACGGCAAGCGCGAAGGCGCGACTCCTTATCGTCGGCAGCTTTCTGCGCAAGGACCATCCGCTTCTCGCGCAGCGGCTGCGCCAGGCGGCGAAAAAAGGCGCCCGGATCGCACTGGTCCATACCGCCGACGACGAGCTGCTGCTCCCGCTGGCGCACAAGGCGATCGTCGCGCCGTCGGCGCTGCCGCGCATGCTGGCGGAAATCGTGGTCGGCGCCGCGGCGGCCGCGGGCGAAACGGTCCCGGCGGCGCTGGCGGATATCGAGGCGTCGCCACTCGCGACGGAGATTGCCGCTACGCTCGCCGGCGGCGAGCGCCGGGGCGTGTTCATCGGCAGTTTCGCTGAATGGCATCCGCAGGCCGCCCAGCTGAACGTGCTGGCGAAGGCGATCGCCGAGTTGACCGGCGCTTCGCTTGGTTTCCTCACCGAGGCGGCGAATTCCGTCGGCGGTACCGTTGCCGGCGCGTTTCCGCGCAAGGCCGGGCTCCATGCCCGGGCGATGCTCGCCGAGCCGCGCAAGGCGTATCTGCTGCTGCACGTTGACCCGGAGCTCGATACGGCGGATCCCGCGGCGACGCGCGCCGCGCTCTCCGCCGCCGAGCTGGTCGTCGCGTTGTCGCCATTCAAGTCGGGCGCGTTCGAGCACGCCGACGTGCTGCTTCCCGTCGCGCCGTTCACCGAGACGGCGGGCACGTTCATCAACTGCGAAGGGCGCGCCCAGGCGTTCAGCGGCGTGGTGCCTCCGCTGGGCCAGACGCGGCCCGCATGGAAAGTGCTGCGCGTGCTGGGCACTTTGCTGTCGATCCCCGACTTCGACTACGAAAACATCGAAGCCATCCGGGCCGACTTGCCGCGGGCCGACGAAATCGGCAACTGGCTGTCGAACGCGACGCAAACGCCGCTCGAGGCTCCGGGACGGCCTTCCGGCGCGAACGGCCTCGAGCGCATCGCCGAGGTCCCGATCTATGCCGCCGATCCGCTGGTGCGGCGCGCGGCGTCGCTGCAGAAGACTCGCGACGCGAAGCCGCCGGCGGCCCGCATGAACGCGGCGACGCTCTCGCGTCTCGAGCTCAAGGACGGTGCCGCCGTCAGCGTGCGGCAAGGCGGAGGCGAAGCGATGCTGACCGTCGCGCTCGATGCCGGCGTTCCGGACGGCTGCGTGCGCATTGCCGCGGCACATCCTGCGACGCGCACGCTGGGGCCGATGTTCGGTTACGTCGCCGTGGAAGGCGTGTGATGGACGCGATGCAGAACGCGCTCGGGCCGACCTGGTGGCCGCTCTTGTGGACGGTAGCCAAGATCATTGCCATCGCGGTCCCGCTGATCATCGCCGTCGCGTATCTGACGCTCGCG
>VBCS01000394.1 GCA_005888955.1 Betaproteobacteria bacterium | reverse complement strand
GTTCGATTCAGCGGATCGGACAGCGGCATCGGCTGCTCATGCCGGGACATCCCGATTGGGCATCTGCATCGGCATTTCTCTTATCCTTGTTAGGGAACCTCTGAATAGGTCCCACATGAGCCGCGTTTCTGGCGCAATGGCCTCAGATGCGAGGCGTCGCGGCGCAGCGAATAGTTCATCTTATTCGCAAGCCGCGCAACAACGCAGATGAGGCCATTGCGCCGAAACCCGGAGGGACGGCTTTTCCGGGCGATCTGCTTTGTCGCGCCGCTCGCCCATGGGGGCCTGCCATGGGCTTCGCGTCGCTTCGCGCAGCTCATCCCGGAAAGCCGCCGTTGCGGCCACGCGGGACTTGTTCAGAGGTTCCTTAGGAGGCTCCGCCCGGCGCATGCCGTCGATGCGAGAGCTGGCCAATATTTACACAATTCGCGCGAGCCGGGTCTGCAGCCGCGGCAAACTGGCCTGCGGCGGGGCCGCTACAATGCAAAAAGGCAGCCTAAGCTGCCCTTTGCGCTGATCCGGAAAAGTTGAAACGTCACGCCGCCGCTTTCTTGCTCGCGTAACGTTGGCGGAATTTCTCGACGCGGCCTGCCGTGTCGACGATCTTCTGTTTGCCCGTATAGAACGGGTGGCATGCCGAGCACACCTCGACATGCAGCGGCTTGTTGACCGTCGAGCGCGTCGTAAACGTGTTGCCGCAGCTGCAGGTCACCTGAATTTCGCTGTATTGCGGATGGATACCGGTTTTCATCGAGCACCCTGTGCGATGGGCCGTTCGAGACCATTGGCCTCGGTGGCGCCACACTATAAAATACCTATGCTTTCAATAACTTAGTTGATTTCGCCCAATCGAATCGGGGGATTATGCGCGGGTTTGCGCTGCATTGCAACACCGTGACTGTTAGATGAAGGCGGGCGCGCGGCGTTCAAGCATTCGCGCAATTTGCACTGTCCGGTGCAACCGCGGAGGCCGACGACAGGGCTCAAGCGGAAACCGTCACGATAACGTAGGAATCGTCGACGCTAACCGCGCCGCATCGAGTCAAAGAACTCGGCGTTGTTCTTGGTTTGCTTGACCTTGTCGACCAGGAACTCGGTCGCCTCCAGGTCGTCCATCGGGTAGAGCAGCTTCCGCAAAACCCACACTTTCTGCAACACATCCTGCTTCAACAGCAACTCCTCCTTGCGCGTGCCGGAGCGATTGACGTTGATCGCGGGATAGGTGCGCTTCTCGGCCATGCGGCGGTCGAGGTGAATTTCCATGTTGCCGGTGCCTTTGAATTCCTCGTAGATCACGTCGTCCATGCGCGAGCCGGTGTCGATCAGCGCCGTGGCGATGATCGTCAGCGAGCCGCCTTCCTCGATGTTGCGTGCCGCGCCGAAAAAGCGCTTTGGTTTTTGCAGCGCATTGGCGTCGACGCCGCCGGTCAGCACCTTTCCCGACGCGGGCACGACGGTGTTGTACGCGCGGGCGAGCCGCGTGATCGAGTCGAGCAGGATCACGACGTCCTTCTTGTGCTCGACGAGGCGCTTCGCCTTCTCGATCACCATTTCGGCGACCTGCACGTGGCGCGTCGCCGGTTCGTCGAACGTGCTCGCGACGACCTCGCCTCGCACCGTGCGCGTCATCTCGGTCACTTCCTCCGGCCGTTCGTCGATCAGCAGGACGATCAGCACGACATCGGGATAGTTGGCCGCAATCGAATGCGCGATGTGCTGCAGCATGACCGTCTTGCCGGATTTCGGTGAGGAGACGAGGAGCCCCCGCTGGCCCTTGCCGATCGGTGCGACGATGTCGATGATGCGCCCTGTGATGTTTTCCTCGGCCTTGATGTCGCGTTCGAGGACCAAGGTTTCGTCAGGAAAGAGCGGCGTCAGGTTCTCGAACAGGATCTTGCTCTTGGCGTTCTCGGGCGGCTCGCTGTTGACCTTGTCGACCTTGACCAGCGCGAAATAGCGCTCGCCGTCCTTGGGCGTGCGGATCTCGCCTTCGATCGTGTCGCCGGTATGCAGGTTGAAGCGGCGGATCTGCGAAGGTGAGATATAGATGTCGTCGGTACCGGCGAGGTAGCTGGTGTCGGGCGAGCGCAGGAACCCGAAGCCGTCGGGCAGCACCTCCAGCGTGCCATCGCCGTAGATGCTCTCTCCCTTCTTCGCTTGGTTTTTCAGTAGCGCAAAAATGAGGTCATGCTTGCGCATACGGTTCGCGCCGTCGATCTCGTTGGTATTAGCGATCTCGACCAACTCGGTGACGGGTTTGGACTTGAGGTCGGACAGGTGCATATAGGTGTGCGGGTAACGGAGTGAGCGGGCGCGGCGCGAAAAAGGCGGCCGCTGGAATCAATCAGGGGTTTGGCGCTGGAGACAGAGCAGCGCCGGTGATGGCGACCCGCGGCGGTCCAACTTCGGTCGGACCCGTGTTGTTCGCGCCCGCGGGGCGCGTCTCAATGCTTGAAGAGCGTAACGGGTTCGATAGAGGCTGTCAAATAGGGTGGGAAAACGGGATCAAGTCCCTGCAGGTCCTGCGGCAGCGGCGGCAGGCGGGGAAAGCTGGCTGTCGAGAAAGGCAGTGAGCTGCGACTTGGATAGCGCACCGACCTTCTGCGCCGCGACCTGACCGCCCTTGAACAGGATCAAGGTTGGAATACCGCGGATGCCGTATTTGGCCGGCGTGCCGGGGTTGGCATCCACATCGAGCTTGGCCACGGTGACACGCCCCGCATAATCCTTGGCGACTTCATCGAGGATCGGGGCGATCATCTTGCACGGTCCGCACCATTCCGCCCAGTAATCGACGAGCACGGGTGTGCCGGCCTTGAGGACGTCGCTATCGAAACTGGCGTCGGTGACATGCTTGATGTGTTCGCTCATGCTTTCCTCTTCAGGCAGGTGGGGAAGCCAGATCAACGGCGCCCGGACACCGGCATCAGGTCTACGTTAGCCGAAAGGCCTAGGTCGCGCAAGCCGCGGCGCGAGCCCGGGAGCGATCCCGCAAAGCGCCTGCGCCGGCCATCCTAAGACGTAGCTTGGGGGTGAATTTGATAGAATCAACGCTGGCGCTGGTCCCGGAGTCGAAGGCAGATGACCTACGTTGTGACCGAGAGCTGCATCCGCTGCAAGTACACGGATTGCGTCGACGTTTGCCCGGTCGATTGTTTCCGCGAAGGGCCCAATTTCCTGGTCATCGATCCGGACGAATGCATCGACTGTACGCTGTGCGTCGCCGAGTGTCCGGTCGAGGCGATCTACGCCGAGGACGATGTTCCGTCCGACCAGCTGCAGTTCAAGGCCTTGAACGCGGAGCTTTCCAAGCTGTGGAAACCGATCATCGAGCGCAAGCCGGCGCCCGCCGATGCCGATGAATGGAAGACGGTCAAGGCCAAGTTACAGCTCCTTGAACGTTGACCGGCTTTGGCGCGCGCACCTCCTAGGCGCGGGTTTTGCGGGCGCTCATTGCTTCAGCAGCCAAGAACACGATGACGCTCGTTCCACCCATTGCCGCCCTCGCGCTCCTCGCGCTGCCCGCACTTGCCTGGTCCCAGGCTACGTCGTCCGGCGACCCGGTCGCTGGTCAGCGCAAGACGCAGATGTGCGGCGGCTGTAACGGTATCGACGGCTGGCGCACCGCGTATCCGGAAGTCTACGGCGTGCCCAAGATCGGCGGCCAGCACCCGGCGTACATCGTCAAGGCGCTCCAGGCGTACAAGAGCGGCGAACGCACCCATCCTTCGATGCGGGCGATCGCTGCTTCGCTGTCGGACCAGGATATGGCCGACTTGGCCGCGTATTACGGCGGCACCCAGCCCAAGACCGCCCGCAAGTGAGACGAGCATGACCGGGCCGCTTCGATACCTGCTCGTCGCCGTGCTCTTCGGCGCCGCCACAACGGCGGCCGCCGCCGACATGAAGACTGGAGAGGCCAAGGCCAAGGAAGTCTGCCAGGCATGTCACGGGCTCGATGGCAATAGCCCGACACCGGACTATCCCAAGCTCGGCGGCCAGCGGCTGGACTATCTCGCCAAGGCGCTGCGCGACTACAAGTCGGGTGCGCGCAAGAATGCGATCATGGCGGGCTTCGCCGGGACGCTGTCTCCGCAGGACATCGCCAATCTCGCGGCGTATTATGCGGCGCAGCCGCCGGTCCTCGTCGTTCCGCATTGACGACCCATGTAACCGCCAAGGGAGGGCGCCTGCGGGCGCCCTTTTTCGTTGGTGCGATTATGGGGATCGCGTTACGCGCGCGTCTTCCTGCGGTATTCGCACAAATCGACGATCACGCACTCGGGGCATCGAGGCTTCTTTGCCTGACAAACGTAACGGCCGTGCAGGATCAGCCAGTGATGCGCGTCGTGAACGAATTCCGCGGGCGTGAACTTCACGAGCTTGCGCTCGACTTCCTCGGGCGTCTTCCCCGGTGCGAGCCCGGTGCGGTTGGCGACGCGAAAAATATGCGTGTCGACCGCGATGGTCGGTTGGCCGAAGGCGACGTTGAGGACCACATTGGCGGTCTTGCGTCCGACGCCCGGCAGCTTGACCAGCGCCGCGTGATCGGCGGGCACTTCACCCCCATGCGCGTCGATGAGCTGGCGGCACAGCGCCAGGATGTTTCTTGCCTTGGTGCGGAACAAGCCGATCGTCTGGATGTACGGGATCAGGCCGGCTTCGCCCAGCTTGAGGATGGCCTGCGGCGTATGGGCGATCGGAAAGAGCTTCGCGGTCGCAAGGTTCACGCTGCGATCGGTCGCCTGCGCAGAGAGCACGACGGCGATCAGGAGCTCGAACGGCGATCGATACTGGAGTTCGCTACGCGGATGCGGATTCTGCGCGCGCAGCCGGCGGAAGATCTCGAGCCGCTTGGCCGGGTTCACTCGATCCCGCCCAACCGGCGCAGGCGCGCCAGCCGTTCCGGCTCATTGGCCCGGAAAGTGGCATCGCCGCCGAGCAGCTCGAACGCGCGCGCGAAGTGCGTCTGGGCGGCCGCCCGCTCGCCGTTGGCCAGCAAGAGCTCACCCAGCTCCTCGTACACGTAGCCGTCGGGCGCATTCGCCGCTGCGCCTTCGACTGCCAGTTGCCGCTGGATCGCGAGCGCATCGTCATTCCGGCCGAGCGATCGATACGCGCGCGCGACGGCCCAACGCGCAATGTGCACGCCGCGGGGATC
>VBCS01000392.1 GCA_005888955.1 Betaproteobacteria bacterium | reverse complement strand
AGCGCAGGGCGTCGACCTCGAGCGAGTCGAGGAGCCGGTCCACGGGCGCGCGGCGGCCGGACAGCGCTGCACCAGCGCGCAGTAGGGGCGCAGGCAGGTGATAAAGGCGCGATTGCAGGCGCAGCGCAAGGGCAAGTTTGGTCACCAGCTCCGGCGTCGAGACGGACTTCGCGTCCGCGACCGGCAGCGCCTCATCCGTCAATGTCGGCGCGACCAGTGCGGCTTCGATTGCACTCACCGCGTTGCCGAGATACAAGAGGCTCCGGCGGTTGACGATGCCGGCGAGCGGCAGACGCCGCTCTTGCGCAACGGCCTGGAGCAGGGCGAGGAAGTTCCCCTTCACTCCCGGCCCATAGGTCAGCGGGAAGCGCAGCACGATCGCGTCGATGCCATGCGCGCCGCAGATCTCGCGCAACACGCGTTCGGCTTCTGCCTTGCTTTTCGCGTACGCGTCCTGTGGCGCCGAAGCGTCGCCGGCGCGGAACGCGCGGCCGGGCTTGGTCGCCTCGCCGTACACCTTGACGCTGCTCGCGAAGACGATGCGCCGGACGCCGCTTCGCGCAGCCGCCTCGGCGAGGCGGCGCGTGACATGCACGTTGGCGACGATGTAGGGCGTCGGCGCATCCGCATCGCGACCGCGGGTGTGCGTTCTGCCGGCGAGGTGCACGATCGCATCGACGCCGCGCAGGACGTCGTCCCAGTCCGCCGCGGCGAAATCGCCCAGCGCGACGTACTCGGTACGCTTGACGTCGTGCCGCGCAATGGCCCGCACCGCGGCGACGTGAGGAACGCTCGTGGAGGCAAACCGTGCGCACAACGCGCGGCCGATGAAACCGCCGGCACCGGTCACCAGCACCCTTCCCCGAAAAGGTGCGACTAAGCCCACTTCCAGCCGTGCTTGTTGAAAAAGCGAACCGCGCTCTTCGCGAATTCGACGACGTGCCGCCAACCCTTGCGCGACGCGCCGCCGCCGTGATGAACGATGCGCACCGAGGGCACGTACGCGCTCTGCGTGACGCGGTTCAGGCGCACGCTCCAGTCGAAGTCCTCGAAATAGAGGAAATATCCAGGATCGAAGCCGCCGGTGGCGTCGACCGCGTTGCGCCGCACGAGCATGAAGCAGCCACTCATCATCGGCACCGGCGACACGAGTCCGCCGGCACTGGCGAGTGCGGCGGCGTCGCGCATCTCATAGCGATCGAGGCGCTTGCGGAACAGGCGGCGCAATGCGGCGGGCGCAAAGCCGCGCAGCGCGAGATCGAGCACGGTGGGATAGCGCTTGCACAGGGATTCGCGCTCCCCGTGGGGACCGGACGCCGCGGGCGCCAATACACCGATTTCAGGATGCGCATCGAGGAAGCCCAAACCGGCGACCAGCGCATCCGGCGCCAGCTCGACGTCTGGATTGAGCACGAGGTGATAGTGTGTGTTGCCCCCGTGCATGACCAGGTTGTGCGCGCTGCCATAACCGATGTTGGTGTGGCGGTGAAGGTAATTCATGGTCACGCCGGAATCCTTGAACCGCGTCTGGCCGAGACTTACCACCGCTTTCGCGGTCGAGCGCGAGACCGTGTTGTCGACCAGCACGACGTTGGCGGCGCGGAGCAGTCCTGCGCGCCGCGCCGCGTCGAGCGCCGTCGCCAGCGTGCCGAGGCAGCGTTCGAGAAGCGCGAGGTCGGGCTGGTACGTGACGATGCTGACCGTCAGCGTTACGGGAGCCAAGGTGGGAGCGTAAGCGCGCAGCGGTGAGCTAGAATGCTCGTCGATTGCCGCTTCTGCGTCAATCGCCTTGCTCGCGGATACCGTCAATGTCATCGATGAGCGACAAGCCTCACCCGCGCTACGCGGCCGAGGACTTGCGCGTCTTCGCGCGCACGCTGCTGGAGCGCGCGGGCCTCGCGAGCGACATCGCCGCGGACGTCGCCAGCGTACTGCTCGACGGCGACCTGCTCGGTCATACGACGCACGGT
Organism: Betaproteobacteria bacterium; assembly: GCA_005888955.1. Lineage (GTDB taxonomy): Bacteria > Pseudomonadota > Gammaproteobacteria > Burkholderiales > Casimicrobiaceae > PALSA-1003. The sequence continues at coordinate 940 of VBCS01000392.1, read as the reverse complement.
CTCGCGTTGCTCGCGCCGTACCTCGACGAGCTTGCTCACGACAGGATGGCCAGAACCGGTGAACCGACGGTGCTGGTGCGCCGGCTCGCCGCGCAGACCTGGGATGGCAACCGGCTGCCCGGGCCGTGGCTCGCCTTGCGCGCGCTCGCCGCGGCGACGATCATGGCGCGGGAGTGCGGTACCGGCACCGTCGTCATCCGCCGTTCGCATCACATCGCCTGTCTCGCGGCGTATCTCAAGCGCGCCACCGACAACGGAATGATCGCGCTCATCGAGAGCTCGGATCCCACGGTGAACGCCGTGGTTCCGCACGGCGGCCTGACGCCGTTCATCACACCCAATCCCATCGCGGCGGGACTGCCGACTTCCGGCGACCCGATCCTCGTCGACGTGTCGACCTCGATCACCGATGCGCGCGGGCAAGCGGCTCCCCGGCCCGTGGCTCATCGACGCCGAGGGCAATCCAACGTCCGATCCCGGTGCATTGTTCACCGACCCGAAGGGCGCGCTGCTGCCGCTGGGAGGCATCGACGCCGGGCACAAGGGTTTCGCGCTGGCGCTGCTGATCGAGGCGCTCACCGCGGGACTCGCCGGTCATGGGCGCGCGGATTCGCCGACGGGCTGGGGCGCCACGGTATTCGTGCAGGTCTTCGATCCCGAAGCCTTCGGCGGGCTCGCCGAGTTCAAGCGGCAGATGGACTTCATCGCCGGCACCGCGCGCAAGGCGAAACCGCGGCCGGAAGGCGATCCCGTGCGCCTGCCAGGCGAGCGCGGCATGCAGCGTTATCGCGAGCAACTCGCGCGCGGTGTCGCGCTCTATCCGACGATCCTGCCGGCGCTCAAGCCGTGGGCGGAGAAGTACAGCGTCGCAGCGCCGGCACCGGCTTCGTAGGGCCGAATTCATTCGGCCTCGACGCCGCGCGATGCCGTGTGCGAATGA
>VBCS01000060.1 GCA_005888955.1 Betaproteobacteria bacterium | reverse complement strand
GCGGGACCGCCGACGGCGGCGATCAAAATCGCGTCCGGTTTCGCCGCGATCAGCTTCAGTGCCTGCCCCATGACGCTCTGATCGGCCCGCGCGTAGCGCTCGCTGGCGATGATGCGAATGCCCGCCTTTTCCGCGAGCGTGCCGAAGACCTTGTACCAGTTCTCGCCGTAGGGATCGTTGAAGCCGATGAAACCCACCGTTTTCACGTTGTTCTTCACCATGTGCTTGAGCAGAGCCGCGGCGATCAAATCGTCGTTTTGCGTCGTCTTGAATACCCAGCGCTTCTTGGCGTCGACCGGCTCGACGACCGCCTGCGTGCCGACTGTGGCGAGCAGCGGCACCTTCGCCTCGGCAATGATGTCGAGTATCGCGAATGCGTTGGGCGTAGTCGACGGGCCGATCAACGCGTCGACGTTGTTTTCGCCGATGAGCTTCTTGGCGTTCTGCACGGCCCGGGTCGTATCGCCGCCGTCCTCGAGCTGGAAGTATTCGACGGTCGCGTCCCCGATTCGGGTCGGCAGCAGCGCCGCAGTGTTACGTTGCGGAATGCCGATCGCAGAGGTGGGTCCAGTGGCGGACACCATGAGACCGATCTTCACCTGTGCCGATGCGGTCGCGAGCGGCAACAGGGCAAACAGAAGGATACCGGTGAATCTATCCAGCACAGCGCTCTCCCTCGATGCAGATTCTCGGAAAGAGCCGAATGCTAAGCCGAAGGCCGCATCGCGACAAGCCGCCGAGGATCGCTACGGGCCGAAGAACTCGCGCACGCGGTCGAACCAGTTCTTGGCACGCGGGTTGTGCGCGCCCGGATTTGCGGCATTGATCGCCTCGAGCTCGCGTAACAGTTCCTTCTGCCGCGGCGTAAGCTTTACCGGCGTCTCGATGGAGACATGGCAGTAGAGGTCGCCGTGGACGCTGCTGCGCACGCCCTTGATCCCCTTGTTGCGCAAGCGGAACACCTGACCGGTCTGCGTTTCGGGCGGAATCTTGACGTTGGCGTGGCCGTCGAGCGTCGGAATCTCGATCTCGCCTCCCATCGCCGCCGTGGTGAAAGAGATCGGCATCTCGCAATGCAGGTCGCTGTTGTCGCGCTGGAACACCGGATGCGGCTTCAGGCCGACGACGACGTAGAGATCGCCGGGAGGTCCGCCGTTCAGCCCCGCCTCGCCCTCGCCGGCCAGGCGAATGCGATCGTCCTTATCGACCCCTGCGGGAATTTTCACCGACAGCGTTTTGTGCCTCTTGATACGGCCAACGCCGCCGCAGGTGGGGCACGGTTCGGGAATGATCTTGCCGGTGCCGTGGCATTGCGGACAGGTCTGCTGGATGGAGAAAAAGCCCTGCGAGACGCGCACCTGACCCTGGCCGTTGCACGTCGGGCAGGTCTTGGGCTGCGTTCCCGGTTTGGCGCCTGAGCCGTGGCAGGTCGCGCATTGCTCCAGCGCGGGAATGCGGATCTTGGCTTCCGTGCCGCGTGCCGCCTCTTCCAGTGACAGCTCGAGGTTGTAGCGCAGATCAGCGCCGCGATACACGCCGTTGCCGCGGCCCCGACCACCGCCCGCGCCCGCGCCACCGAAAATTTCGCCGAAGATGTCGCCGAACGCGTCGGCAAATCCGCCGAAGCCTTCGGGTCCGCCACCGAAGCCGCGCGCACCGGCCGCGCCGAACCCAGCGGAAGCATCGACGCCCGCATGACCGAACTGATCGTACGCGGCGCGCTTCTTCGCGTCCGAGAGAATCTCATACGCGGCTTTCGCTTCCTTGAATTTTTCCTCGGAGGTCTTGTCGTCCGGATTGCGGTCCGGATGATGCTTCATCGCCAGCTTCCGGTAAGCCTTCTTGATGTCCTCTTCGGAAGCGTCGCGGTTGACCCCGAGCACCGTGTAGTAATCGCGCTTTGCCATTCGTCCCTTCCGAACCCGCTCTCCCAAATCATTTCCGCCGCCGCCAACGCGCGTCGCACCGACGACAAACGGCCGAGTTAAGGGGCGCCGGGAGGCGCCCGCTTCAACTCGGCCAGATATTGCGTCACGCCGACGCAGCGTTTCGACATGATGCCAGCGTCGGTCCGGCGCGACGGAATATCACTTCTTGTCTTTGACTTCCGTAAACTCCGCGTCGACCACCTTCTCGTCGCTCTCCTTGCCGCTACCCCCGGCGCCCGCCTCGCCCGCATTCGCGGTCTGCGCTTCTGCCTGCGATTTGGCGTACATCGCCTCGCCCAACTTCTGCGAGGCGGTCATCAGCGCCTCCGCCTTGGTTTCGAGCGCCTCCTTGCCGGCATCCTGCTGCTTGAGGAGCTCCTCGGCATCCTTCAGCGCCGCCTCGATCTTGCCCTTCTCGTCGCTGCCGACCTTCTCGCCGTATTCGCCGAGCGATTTCTTAACGCTGTGGACGAGCGCATCGAGGTGGTTGCGCGCCTGCACCTTCGGACAGCCCCGACGATGCCTTGATCGTGATCTTGTTCTCCTTGCCGGTCGCCTTGTCCTTGGCCGACACGTGCAGGATGCCGTTGGCGTCGATGTCGAACGTGACCTCGATCTGCGGCATGCCACGCGGCGATGGCGGAATGCCTTCCAGGTTGAACTGGCCGAGGCTCTTGTTGCCGGAAGCCACGTCACGCTCGCCCTGCAGCACATGGATCGTCACCGCCGACTGGTTGTCGTCAGCGGTCGAGAACACCTGCTGCGCCTTGGTCGGGATCGTCGTGTTCTTCTGGATCAGCTTGGTCATGACGCCGCCCAGGGTTTCGATGCCGAGGGACAGCGGCGTTACGTCGAGAAGGAGTACATCCTTCACGTCGCCCCTGAGCACGCCGCCCTGTATCGCTGCGCCGACCGCGACTGCCTCATCGGGGTTGACGTCCTTGCGCGGTTCCTTGCCGAAGAATTCCTTCACCTTCTCTTGCACCTTGGGCATGCGCGTCATGCCGCCGACCAGGATCACGTCGCCGATGTCGGAGAGCTTCACGCCTGCGTCCTTGATCGCGATGCGGCAGGGCTCGATCGTCTTCTCGATCAAGTCTTCCACGAGCGACTCGAACTTCGCCCGCGTGATCTTTATCGACAGGTGCTTGGGCCCCGATTGGTCGGCCGTGATGTACGGCAGGTTGATCTCGGTCTGCTGCGACGAGGACAACTCGATCTTGGCCTTCTCGGCCGCTTCCTTGAGCCGCTGCAGTGCCAGCACGTCGTTCTTGAGGTCAACGCCCTGGTCCTTCTTGAATTCGGTGACGACGTAGTCGATCATCCTCTGGTCGAAGTCCTCGCCGCCGAGGAACGTGTCGCCGTTGGTCGACAGCACCTCGAACTGGTGTTCCTTGTCGACGACTGCGATTTCAATAATCGAGATATCGAACGTCCCGCCGCCCAGGTCGTAGACCGCGATCTTGCGGTCGCCTTCCTTCTTATCGAGCCCGAACGCGAGCGCCGCGGCTGTGGGCTCGTTGATGATCCGTTTGACCTCGAGTCCGGCGATCTTGCCCGCGTCCTTGGTCGCTTGCCGCTGCGAGTCGTTGAAATACGCGGGAACGGTGATGACGGCCTCGGTCACTTCCTCACCGAGATAATCTTCGGCCGTCTTTTTCATCTTACGCAGGATTTCCGCTGACACCTGTTGCGGTGCGACCTTCTTGCCGCGCACCTCGACCCACGCGTCGCCGTTGTCGGCCCTGACGATCTTGTAGGGCATCAGGCCGATGTCCTTTTGCACTTCCTTTTCCTCGAAGCGCCGGCCTATCAGCCGCTTGACGGCGAAAATCGTGTTCTTCGCATTGGTGACCGCCTGCCGCTTCGCCGGCGCCCCGACGAGGGTCTCGCCGTCCTCCAGGTAGGCGACGATCGACGGCGTAGTACGCCCACCTTCCGAATTTTCGATAACCTTCGGCTGCCCGCCTTCCATGATGGCCACACAGCTGTTGGTCGTGCCGAGGTCGATACCGATGATCTTGGCCATGTCCGTTCCTTCCTTATCCGAGATTGCTTACCTATGCGCTAGATGGGGTTTTTTATGATCGGATTCAAGCCAATGGCCGCGTACGACCTTGTCCGGCGATTGCATGGCTCATACCGCCCCTTAAGCAGAACCGTCCTTCGCTTTCGCCACGGCGACCAGCGCCGGACGCAGCATCCGGTCGTTGAGGAGATAGCCCTTCTGGAAGACCTGCACGACGGTACCGGGAGGCTCTGCGGACTCGATCATGGTCATCGCCTGGTGACGGTGGGGGTCGTACTTCTCGCCGGTGGGGTCGATTTCGACGATTCGCGCCTTGTCGAACGCAGCGTTCAGGTTCTTGAGCGTCAGCTCGACGCCATCCTTCAAAGCTTCGGTCGTAGCGTTCGGTGTCGCAAGCGAAAGCTCCAGCGCATCCTTCACGGTCAGCAGATCCTGCGCAAAGCGCTCGATCGCGTACTTGTGCGCCTTGGCAAGGTCGTTCTGAGCCTGCTTGCGGACGTTCTCGGTCTCGGCTTTGGCGCGGAGCCACGCGTCTTTCAGCCGCGCGGCCTCGTCTTCGGCCTCCTTGAGCAGCGCTGCCAGGTGGGCCGTCGGCTCGGGACCCTCGCCCGGACGCTCCGGCGGCGCATCGGTCGGGGCCGGCAGACCGCCCTCGACCTCGGCCGAAACTTGAGTGTTCTGATCGGGATCGTTGCTCATTCCTGCTCCTCGCATCGACGGTTCTACATTGAGGGCATTTCCGCATGTTTCAATCGCTCGCGGGGGTGAAATCACGCCTCGGCCCCGCGCGCTTTCGCGCGCGCCTGGGTCAGCTCGCGAGCGGCGGCATCGGGCGGAGGATCCAGCCACCCCCCGAGGTTTTTCAACGCAAGGTCCGCGAGCGCGGCAATCCACGCCGGCCGCTCGTTGAGGCACGGAATGGCGTGAAATTCGGCGCCTCCGGCCTTGAGGAATGCGGCCCTGCCGTCGAGCGCGATCTCCTCCAGCGTTTCGAGGCAATCGCTGACAAAGCCCGGGCAGGCGACATCCACGCGCCGCATGCCCTCCCTCGCCAGGGCGACCAGCATGGCTCCCGTATACGGCTTGAGCCATTCGCCGCGGCCGAACCGTGATTGGAACGTTACCGCGTATTGCTCGGGCTTGAGTCCCAGCTCGGTCGCGAGCAGCCGCGCCGTCTTGTGGCAGTGGCAGTGGTAAGGATCGCCGAGATCGAGCGTACGGCGCGGCACGCCGTGGAACGACAGCACGAGTTTGTTCGGCCGGCCGTTCTTCACCCAATAGTCGTTGATGTTCTGCGCCAGCGCGCCGATGTACCCGGCGGCGTCATGATAGGCGTCGACCACGCGCAGCGCGGGCATCCGCCGCATCCTGCTTACGGCGGCAAACACCGCATCGAGCGCGGAAGCGGTCGTGCTCGCGGCGTATTGCGGATACAGCGGCAGTACCAGTATGCGCTCGCAGCCGCTTTCGCGCAGCTTCGCGAGCGCTTCCGCGATCGACGGGGCGCCGTAGCGCATCCCGAGCTCCACCTGGGCGTGGTCCGACGGCAGCCCCAGGATCTTCAACCGCTGGCCGAGATAACCATGCAGGAGGGTCCGCTGCCGCAAGCTGTGGACGAGCAATGGCGATCCGTCCTTGGTCCAGATCGTGCCATAGCGCTGCGCCGACCGTGCCGGACGGGTGCGCAGTATCACGCCGTGCAGCAGCGGCTTCCAAACCACGCGCGGAATCTCGACGACCCGCGGATCCGAAAGAAATTCGGCGAGGTAGCGGCGGACGGCGCTTGTTGTCGGCGCGTCCGGCGTACCGAGATTGATGAGCAGGACGCCGAGCCGACCTGCGCGGTCGTGGGAAAACTTCGGTTCGGGCAGACAGCGCTTCACCCGGGATGGAGCGAGAGTGCCGCTCATGAGTTGGCTGCCATGTACGCGGCAAGCGCCTTGGCTGCGCGAGCGCGAATGGCGGAGCGCACCGGCGGCAACCACCCCAGCAGCGCACCCTGACTGCCCAGCGCCATCGCCGCCCAGCGCCACAGGCTGAACCGGTCGACGTGGCGTGCGATCGACCCGTCGCGAAACTCGAAAGACGCGTCGATGCGATTGTGCACCGGCCGTCCTGTCGCCGTATAGGTGTAGCGCGCTTCCCAGTGTGCGCTGCCGCCGCCACCGGTCGCGGCAACCTCGCCGAACTCGACGGCGAGGTCGACGGCGCGGGCATTCAACATCCGCCACATCGCGCGCGCCTGCGGTCCGGATAGCGTGCCGAACACGGGATCGCAGAAGACGACGTCGGGCCGATAGCACGACAGCATCGTCTCGACGTCCCTGCGCGCGAAGGCCGAGTAGAAGCGTTCGATCAGCGCCGCGTTTGCCCTCGCCGCATCTGCCACTGCAGCGATCCTCACGCGTCGTTGAGTTGTTGCGTCAACGCATTCGACAGCAGCTTGGCGGTGACGTCGACGATCGGAATGACACGCTCGTAGGCCATCCGCGTCGGGCCGATAACGCCCAGCGTGCCCAGGACCTGGCCGTCGACTTCGTACGGCGCGGTGATGACGCTGCACTCGTCGAGCGGTGCCAAGCCTGATTCGCCGCCGATGAAAAGATGAACACCCTGGGCACGCTGGCTGACGTCGAGCAGATGCAGCAGGGACGTCTTCTGCTCGAACACATCGAACAGAAGCCGCAGGCGATCCATGTTCGACGCGAGATCCTCGGCCTGGAGGAGATTTTTTTCGCCGGACACCACGAGATCGTCGCCACTCTCGGCAAGCGCCGCGTCCCCCGCCTCGACCGCGGCACTCATCAGCCCGACCACGTCCTCGCGCAACTGTCGCAGCTCGTCGGCAAGCAGTGCCCGGATGGCGTGGAACGGCTGGCCCGCGTAGTGCTGATTGAAAAAATTCGATGCCTCGAGCAGCTGCGGCTGCGAGTAGGGCCGATCGGTGTGCAGGATCCGGTTCTGCACGTCGCCTTCGGGCGTGACGATGATCAGGAGCACCCGCCGGTCGGACAGGCGCAGGAACTCGATGTGGCGGAAAGATGCCTCGCGTCGGCGCGGCGTCGCAACGACGCCGGCGAAATGCGTGAGCTGCGAGAGCATCTGCGCCGCGGCGCCGACCAGCAGTTGCGGCCGGTCCGCTTGCAGCTGACCCTGCAGCTCGCTGATCTCGCCTTCCTCGAGCGGCTTGACCACGAGCAGACTGTCGACAAAAAAGCGGTAACCCCTGGGTGTCGGAATGCGTCCCGCAGACGTGTGCGGGCTCGCGATGAACCCCATTTCTTCGAGGTCGGCCATCACGTTGCGGATCGTCGCCGGCGAAAGCTCGAGTCCGGATTGCCGCGACAGGACTCGCGACCCGACCGGCTGCCCGTCGGCGATGTAGCGCTCGATCAGCGTCTTCAAAAGGTGTTGCGCGCGGGAGTCAAGCATGCCCCTTATTTTATGCTTTAATCGCTGCCATGAGCGCCGCCCAGCCCTTTCCGACGATCGCGCTGGTTGGGCGCTACGCGAGTCCCGGGATTGCGGAGCCTTTGAACCGGCTCGCCGCGTTCCTCACCGGCCGCGGCCACCGCGTGCTCATCGATGCAGAAACGGCGCGGCTCACGCCTCTCCCCGGATATCCCGCCGCGCCTATGGCGCAACTTGGCCACGAGGCCAAGCTTGCGATCGTCATCGGCGGCGACGGCACGATGCTCTCCATCGCGCGCCAGCTCGCCCCATACGACGTGCCTCTAATCGGCATCAATCAGGGCCGCCTCGGATTCCTGACCGACGTCGCTGTCTCCGACATGGAGAGCGTGCTCGCGGCGATGCTCGCAGGCGCGTATGCCGAACAGACGCGCACACTGCTCGATGCGACGCTGGCGCGCGGCGCCGGCGGCAGCGAGCGCGCGCTGGCGCTCAACGACGTCTTCGTCAATCGCGGCGCGGTGGGCGGCATGATCGAATGCGCGGTGAACATCGACGGACGCTTCGTCTACGCGATGCGCGCCGACGGCCTGATCGTTGCGACCCCCACCGGCTCCACAGCCTACGCGCTGTCCGCGCAGGGGCCGATCGTCGATCCCGGCGTCGCCGCATTTCTCCTCGTACCGGTCGCGCCGCACGCGCTGACCAATCGGCCCATCGCGGTGCGCGATTCCGTCGTGATCGAGATCGCGCTGCTGCGCGGCAAGGACGCCGGCCTACATTGCGACGGTCAGGCGAACTTTCCCCTGTCCGAAGGCGATCGCGTCGTTGTACGCCGGGCGGCGCACCGGGTACGGTTGCTGCACCCGAAGGATCACGACCACTTCGCCATGCTGCGACGGAAGCTGCACTGGAGCGAGACACCCGAAAATTTGCGGCCGCAATAGCACGCGGTCCGCGGCCGTAATTCTTTTGTCTGATCGCCACGCATCACGATTCCTCGAGAATCACGACTCCAATTCCTATGTTGCGCCTCCTCTCGATCCGCAACTTCGCTGTCGTCGAGGCCCTCGAGATCGAATTCGAGCCCGGCTTCACGGTGTTGACGGGCGAAACCGGCGCGGGGAAGTCGATCCTGCTCGACGCGCTGTCACTCCTGCTCGGAGGGCGCTTCGAATCGCGCCAGTTGCGCCCTGGCAGCGAGCGCGCGGAGATCGCCGCCGAGTTCGACCTCGCCGGTGCATCCGGGCTCCACGCCTGGCTCAACGAGCAGGACTTGGGCGACGACGGACCGCTCCTGTTGCGCCGAACGCTCGACGCGCAAGGCCGTAGCCGGGCGTGGATCAACGGCCGCCCGGCGACGCTCTCGCAGCTCGGCGATGCCGGAGCGAATCTGGTCGATCTCCACGGTCAACACGCGTACGAATCGCTGGCAAGGCCGGAGACGCAGCGGCAACTCGTCGACGCCTTCGGCGGTTTCGCGGCGCTCTCGCGCAAAGTTGCCGCGTCGTGGCGCGCCTGGCGCGAGGCGAAAGAGCGGCGCGCGCGCGGCGATAGCGACGCCGCAACCTGGCTCGCGGAGCGCGATGCCCTCGCGGCACGAGCCGCCGAGCTCTCGGCACTCGGCGCCACTGCCGCCGAATGGCAGGAACTGAGCGCGGCGCAGTCGCGCTTGGCGAATGCGGCGAGCCTGCTCGAAGCCGCCGCTGCCGGCGTGGCGGAGCTGATCGAGAGCGAGAGCGCGCTGAACTTGCGGCTCGCCGCGCTGATTCATCAGCTCCGCCGCGCCGCGACGCACGACCGATCGCTCGAGCCGATCGTGGCGCTGGCCGATGAAGCGCTGGTCCGGGTCGACGAGGCCGGCCGAACGCTGCGCAGTTACCGCGAGCGGCTCGACCTCGATCCTCATGAGCTTGCGCGCATCGAAGAACGGCTTGCCGCCATTCACGCCGTCGCGCGCAAGCATCGCGTCGCGCCGGAGGCGTTGCCGGCGCTGGCGCAAGAAACCGATACCCGGCTCGCCGCGCTCATCGCCGGGGCGGACACCGAAGCGCTCGCGCGCGCCGAGGACGAGACGCTCGCGGCGTATCGCGCGCTCGCGGGCGAACTCACGGCGAAGCGCAAATTCGCCGCGGTAGAGCTCGCACACCGGGTCAGCGCAACGATGAAGGAACTGGCGATGGGTAGCGGGAGCTTCGACATTGCGTTGTCGCCCGTCGCGGAGCCGGCGAGTTTCGGCATGGAAACCGTCGAGTTCCGCGTGGCGACTCACCCCAAGCAGCCGCTGGGCCCTATCGCGCGTGTCGCCTCGGGGGGTGAGCTCTCGCGCTTGGCGCTCGCGATCCAGGTCGCGCTCGCCGACGTGGGCCAGGTGCCGACGCTGATCTTCGACGAAGTCGACGTCGGGATCGGCGGCGCGGTGGCCGCGACCGTCGGACGCCTGTTAGGGCAGCTCGGCGCGAGGCGACAGGTTTTGTGCGTCACGCATCTGCCGCAGGTGGCGGCTTGCGCCGATGGCCATTACCGGGTGACCAAGAGTGCCGATGCGGATCGCGTCGCGACCGAGCTCACGCGTCTCGACGCGGCCCGCAGGGTCGAAGAGCTGGCGCGAATGCTTGGTGGCCACGAAATCACGGCGAAAACGCGCGCGCACGCCAGAGAGTTGCTGGCGCAGAATCAACGGCGGGAGTCGCGCCCCCGGGGAAACTAAGCGCGTGCTTTCGCTTTCGCTGGCGCCCGCACGCTGGAGGGCGGCATGCTGCCTCTGAAGCGTTTGGCTTTGACGGGCTTTGCCTCCGGCATGGATTCGCCGGTCTCGAGCTAATGCTTGACCCGATTGGCATCGCCGATGCGGGTCAGGCGGCCGTATGAATCGAGCAGAACGATCACGATCGGACGGCTCGCGATGTTGGCCAGCATGACCAGGCACTTGCCCGCTTCGCGGATGAAGCCGGTCTTGGAAAGCTGAATATCCCACTGTGCAGTGCGGACCAGCGAGTTCGTGTTGTTGTAGCCCAGCACCGTGCCCGTCGGCTGCACGTCGACGTAGTGGCTCGCGGTCGTCGTCGCATCCCGGATCAAGTCGTAACCCGCAGCGGCCCTGACCATCCGCGCGAGGTCGCTCGCGGTCGACACGTTTTCGCTCGACAGGCCGGTGGGATCGGCGAAGCGCGTGCGCGCCATGCCGAGGCTTTGCGCCTTCCGGTTCATCGCCGCGACGCAGGCCTCCGTGCCGCCGGGATAATGCCTGGCAAGCGTCGACGCAGCGCGATTCTCCGAGGCCATCAGCGCTAGGCGCAGCATTTCGCGGCGCGGCAACTCGCTCCCGAGTCGCAGTCGGGAATGGCTGCCCTTGAGGAGATCGAGGTCGGCGATGCCGACACTGATCGTCTCATCCATCGCCTGATCGGCATCGAGCACGACCATCGCAGTCATCAGCTTGGTCACAGATGCAATCGGCGTGATCGTGTCGGCGCCTTTGGCGTAGATCGGCTGCCCTGCGCTGACGTCGAATACCAGCGCGTTAGCCGACGCGAGCCTCAGCTTGCTGACGTCAAGGGTCATGTTTGACGCAGATACGCCCGCCGGCGTTTGCCCCGCCGTGGCCGCCATATGCCCGGCGAGGCCGATTAGGCCAGCAAAAACAACGATTAGGCGAGCACTCATCAAGACGGGGACCTCAAATGGCAGCCGGCTTTATACCACAGGAGCAAAGGTTATGCCGAACCCTTTAACGCATCAAGGACTTAACCGATGACAAGGCGAGCTTCGAGCCGCCGATGTCAGGCGTCCGTGGCCTCGACGGCCGACTCGGCGCGCTCCTGGAGCTGCATCGCCCACATCCGGGCATACGCGCCCGAGCGGGTAAGAAGCTCGGCGTGCGTGCCACGCTCGACAATGCGCCCGCGCTCGAGGACGAGGATCTGATCGGCATCGACGATCGTCGATAAGCGGTGCGCAATGGTGAGTGTCGTCCGATCCGCGGAGATTTGCGCGAGCTCGGCCTGAATGAGTTTTTCCGACTTGGAATCGAGCGCAGAGGTCGCTTCGTCGAAGATCAGGATGCGCGGATTCTTGAGGATTGCGCGCGCGATCGCGACACGCTGTTTCTCGCCGCCGGAGAGCTTCAAACCCCGCTCGCCTACAGGCGTGTCATAGCCCTCGGGCAGGCTCGCGATGAAGTCGTGGATCTGCGCCAGACGCGCCGCCGCAACGATCTCCTCGTGCGTCGCCCCGGGCCGGCCGTAGGCGATGTTGTACTCGATCGAGTCGTTGAACAGGACCGTGTCCTGCGGCACGATGCCGATCGCGGCGCGCAAGCTAGCCTGCTGCACCGCACGCAGGTCCTGCCTGTCGACGGTAATGCGCCCGGAAGTAACGTCGTAGAAGCGATAGAGCAACCGCGCAAGCGTGGATTTCCCCGACCCGCTCGGGCCGACCACCGCGATCGTGCGACCGGCGGGAATCGTAAACGACACGTCGAACAGGATCTGCCGGTTCGGCTCGTACGCGAAATCGACGTGCTCGAAACGCACCTCGCCGTCGGTGACGTGCAGCGGGCCCGCACCGGGGGCGTCCTTCACCTCGGCGTGCTCCTCGATGAGCCGGAACATCCGCTCCATGTCAGCGAGCGCCTGCTTGATCTCGCGGTAGATCACGCCGAGAAAGTTGAGCGGAACGTAGAGCTGGATCATGAAGGCGTTCACCAGGACAAGGTCGCCTATCGTCATCGTATGGTCGACGACGCCGAGCACGGCGCGCCACATGATCAGAGTCACAGCAACGGCGATGATCGCGCTCTGGCCGATGTTGAGCAGCGAGAGCGAGGTGTGGCTCTTGACCGCGGCGGACTCCCAGCGCTGCATGCTCTCGTCGTAGCGCAGCGCCTCGTATTCCTCGTTGTTGAAGTACTTGACGGTCTCGTAGTTGATTAGGCTGTCCATCGCCCGCGAGTTGGCCCCGGAGTCGAGCTCATTCATCGCGCGGCGGAAGCCGGTTCGCCATTCGGTAATCGTCACCGTGAACGTGATGTAGAGCACCAGCGCACCGACGGTGATGCCGATGAACCAGGGATCGTAGCGGGCGATCAGGATCGCCGACACGAGCCCGATCTCGAGCAGCGTGGGCAGGATCGAGAACAACGCGAAGCTGATGAGCGTCGAGATGCCGCGCGTGCCGCGCTCGACGTCACGGGTAAGGCCCCCCGTCTGCCGCGCGAGATGAAAGCGCAGCGACAGAGCATGCAGGTGGCGGAACACCTGAAGTGCGATGGTGCGCACGGCGCGCTGCGTCACCTTGGCGAAAAGGAATTCGCGGAGCTCGGTGAACGCCGTCGTGGACAAGCGCATCGCGCCGTACGCAGCGAGCAGCGCCAGCGGCAGCACCAGCTCGGTTGGAGCCGTCAGGCGGTCGACGATCTGCTTCAATACCAGTGGCACGCCCACGTTGGCGAGCTTGGCTGCGACCAGGCACGCGAGCGCGAGGAACACGCGGCCCTTGTACGCCATGAGATAAGGCAGCAGCGTACGCACCGTATGCCAGTCGCCTCGAAAGGCGCGATCGGGCGGTGCGGGAAGCGGGAGGGAAGACGCGCGGCGCATCGACGAAAACCGCGCCAACGCGCGGCTGTTACGGATGAAGTTTAGCAGGCGCGCCCGCGCACGAAAACCTCAGCGCCGGCGCGGAAACCATTCGTTGCCGCCATAACCGAGGAAGCCCATCGCAAGGCGCACGATGCCGTACGCCACCCAGATCGCCGCCTTGTAGAGTCGCGAACGGCTCTTCCAGTGCTGGGGTGCGACCGGCCGCGCACCGGCCTTGACCATGTCGGCCAGCGCGTGCTTGAGCTCGCCCGCGAAACCGCGATCGCGCACGAACACGTTGGCCTCGCGCGCCATGAGCAGGCTGTACGGGTCGATATTCGACGATCCGACGGTCGCCCAGCGATCGTCGATCACCGCGACTTTCGCGTGCAGCATGCTCTTGTGGTACTCCTGGATGATGACGCCGGCGTCGAGGAGCTGTCCGTACATCGCCCGGCTGGCGAAGTGGAGCAGCACGTACTCGACTTTCGCCTGCAGGATCAGCGTCACCACCACGCCCCGCGCGGTCGCGTCCGCCAGCGCGCGCCGGAAGGTGATCCCGGGAAAGAAATACGAGTTGGCAATGACGATTTCGCGCTTGGCGCGGCGGATCGCCGCGAGATACGCCTGCTCGATGTCGCGGCGGTGGCGCAGGTTGTCGCGGATCACGAACTTCGCCGTCTGCGTGCCGACCCGCTCGGCGTGCCCGCGCTCCGGAAAGAGCGGCAGCTGGCTCGTGCCCAGCTGCACCAGCTGCACCAGCGCCCACACACGTTGCATGGTCTGCGCGATCAGGGGCAGCAGGGGGCCTTCCACGCTGACCGCGAAATCGAGCCGCGGCGGTTTCTGGCCCGGGGTGTTCATGTCGTCGATGACGTTGATGCCGCCGACGAACGCAATGCGGCGGTCGACGTGGACGAGCTTGCGGTGCAGACGGCGTAACCGGTGCGAGCGGAACT
>VBCS01000059.1:1726-3276 GCA_005888955.1 Betaproteobacteria bacterium | reverse complement strand
TTCCGGCGCCCTGGGACGTCGCCAAGATGCTCGTCGCCGAATGGCCGCGCCTGTGGCGCGAGAGCCTATATACCGCCTACGCAACGCTCGGCGGCTTCGGACTGTCGATATTGCTCGGCATTCCGATCGCGATGGTGATCGCGTATTCGCGCATGGTGGAAAGCTTTGTCTATCCGTTGCTCGTTTTCTCGCAGAGTATTCCGAAGATCGCGATCGCGCCGCTGTTCGTGGTCTGGTTCGGCTTCGGCATCTTTCCCAAGGTCATTTCCGCGTTTCTGCTCGGCTTCTTTCCGGTCGTCGTAGCCACCGTCATGGGTTTCAAATCGATCGAGACCGACATGATCGATCTGGCGCGATCGATGCGCGCATCGCGCTTGCAAATGTTCCTCAAGTTCAGTCTTCCGCAGGCGCTGCCGAGCATCTTCAGCGGGCTGAAGGTTTCCGCGACGCTAGCGGTCGTCGGCGCCGTCGTGGGCGAGTTCGTTGGCTCGAACTCGGGAATCGGCTACGTGCTGCAGATCGCCAACGGCAACTTCGATCTCCCGCTGATGTTTGCCGCGCTCTTTGTTCTGTCGATGATGGGCGTGATCCTGTTCGCCCTTGTCGACCTCACCGAAAAATTGATGATCCCGTGGCATCAGTCGCGCCGCGGCGAGGCCATCGGGGTCACCGCTTGACCCAAGTTCCCGTTCGCACACTGTAAGGAGGCAATCATGAGGTCACTGCTGAAGCTTGTCACGCTGTTCGCCGCGGCGATGATGTTGACGATGGGCGCCGCCCAGGCGCAACCGAAGGAAAAGGTTGTTCTGATGCTCAATTGATACCTGTATAGCGAGCACGCACCGTTCTTCCTTGGCAAGGCGCGCGGCTATTACGACCAGGAGGGCATCGACCTCGACGTCCAGGAAGGGCGCGGTTCGGGGGTCACGGTGCAGGCGGTCGCGGCCAATACCGCGACGTTCGGCTACGTCGACGTTCCGACCATGATCAAAGCCGCTGCCAAGGGTGCGCCGGTCAGAGCCGTCGGCGTCGCGCTGCAGGTGAGCCCGATGTCCGTCATGGGCTTTGCCGACAAGAACATTCGCGCGCCCAAAGACATCGTCGGCAAGACCGTCGCGGTGACGCCGGGCGACTCGATGTCGCAGATCTGGCCGCTGTTCCTGAAGAAGACCGGCATCAAGGAAACCGACTTCAAGACCGTTGCCGGCGACGCGCAAACCAAGCTCAATGCCGTCATGAACGGACAGGCCGATCTGCTGCTTGGATACGTGATGGATCAGGCGATCAAGCTGCAGGATGCGACGCAGAAGCCGGTTTATCCGATCCGCTTCGCGGACTATGGCGTGAACCTCATCAGCTCGGGCATCGTCGCGAACACCGACACGCTCAAAGCGAAACCGGACATGGTCAAACGCTTCCTCCGCGCGACGACCAAGGCGATGGCAGATTCCGAAAAGGAACCCGAAGCCGCGGTCGACGCGATGCTGAAGGCGAACTCCAAGGCCGGCGTGCGGGAAACACTGATCATCGGGCTCAAGCAGACCACCGCG
>VBCS01000059.1:0-1402 GCA_005888955.1 Betaproteobacteria bacterium | reverse complement strand
GATGGTAGGAGGCTTGCTGCCCGCCACGCGCGGCTCGATCGAGATCGCAGGGCAACGCGTTGACGGACCGGCGGCCAGCATCGGCATCGTGTTCCAGAGTCACGTGCTGCTTGCCTGGCGCACGGTGCTGGAGAACATCATGCTCCAGGTCGAGGTGCGCAAGCTCCCGTACAAGTCCGGCCTGGCGCACGCCCGCGAGTTGATCGAGATGGTGGGACTCGCGGGTTTCGAAAACAAGTTTCCCTGGCAGCTTTCGGGCGGCATGCAGCAGCGCGCATCGATCTGCCGCGCGCTGGTGCACGATCCGGCGATTCTCCTCATGGACGAGCCGTTTGGCGCGCTCGACGCGATGACGCGCGAAAAGATGAACCTGGAGCTGCAACGCATCTGGGCGGCGGCGAAAAAGACCGTTCTGCTCATCACGCACAGCATTCCGGAGTCGATCTTTCTGTCCGACCGGGTCTTGGTCATGAGCGAGCGTCCGGGTTCGATCGCCGCGGTCTACGACATACCGCTGCCGCGGCCGCGGACACTGGCCATGATGGGCTCCGAGCAGTTCGGGGCGCTCGCGCAAATGATTCGCGCGCACTTTTACGCGCAAGGTTCGCTGGACGCTTAGCGTCGGCGCACGACTACACCGATTCCCTCCGATGGCTGCACCCGAATTTCGCGTTGTCGCGATCGAGCTCTACGAGCGCCCGGTCGCGCTGCGCATCCCTTTTCGCTTCGGCGCCGCGACCGTGACGCACGCGCCGCAGGCCTTCGTTCGCGCGGGCATCGAGCTCGACCATGGCCGCGAGGCGCGCGGCGCTGCCGCCGAGCTGATGATTCCGAAGTGGTTCGACAAGTCAACGCAGAAGTCGAACGCCGACAACATCGAAGATCTCCGGCGTTCGCTGTGGGTCGCAACCAGAGCTTACATGGGCCGGACGCGCGCGCTCACTGCGTTCGGCCACTTTGCCGCACATTACGGAGCATTGATTACCGCCGGGGCCGGCGTCGGGCTCGATCCGCTCACCGCGAATTACGGGCCGGCGTTGATCGACCGCGCCATCCTCGACGCTCTCTGCCGCGCGCTCGGCGTTTCGTTCAGCGCCGCGATCCGCGCCAACCTTTCCGGAATCGACGCCTCGCTGACTCCTGATCTCGCAGGTTTCGCTCTCGACCGCTTTGTTGCCGGGCTGACGCCGCGGTCGGCGATCGCCGCGCGCCACACTATCGGCATGCTCGATCCCCTCGTCGCCAGCGGTGCCGCGGTTCGCGTCGGCGACGGTTTGCCGGAGACGCTGGAGGAGGTGATTGCGGCATACGGCAACCGCTATTTCAAGCTCAAGCTCGGCGGCGATCCGCACCTCGACGTCGAACGTTTGGTCCGCATTGCCGCCGTGCTCGACCGCCTGCC
>VBCS01000055.1 GCA_005888955.1 Betaproteobacteria bacterium | reverse complement strand
CCTACGATAACCGTTGGCTGAGCGACGCTAGCAACGCCTACTCGATCGTCCCGATCTCCTGCCGCCACAATTCCCACACGCGCGGCAGCTGCGTATCGTTGATCGCCGCGGCCTTGGCCGCTTCCTGTGCGTTGAGATACGTCACCTCGCCGAGTCCCATCGCCTGGATCTGCAATCGGGCGTTGACCTCGGCGTAGAACGCGCGGTAGACGGCCTGCTCGAGCGAGGCGCCGACGACTGTCGAACCGTGTCCGCGCATCAGCACCGCCGAGCGCGACCCGAGGGCCGCCGCCAGCGCCACGCCGAGCGGGCCGTTGCTCACGAGCATGTCGGTGTCGCCCGCGACATTGCGTATCTCGAACAGCGCCGTGCCTTCGCCCAGAAACCCGCTCATGTGGAACACGGGCCGCAGCGCCTGGCCGGTCACGCCGAAGGGAATCACGCTGGGCGAGTGACTGTGCACGATCGCCTGCACATCGGGGCGCGCGCGATAGACCTCGCCATGGATGAAGCGCTCCAGATACACGCGCCGGCCGGCCGCATCGAGCGCCGCACCGTCAAGGTCGAAGGTGACGATGTCTTCGGCCCGGACCAGACCTGGCGCCATGTTGCGCGCGAGCAGGAAGTGCCCCGGCGAGGCGTCGTGACGCACGCTCGCATGCCCGAATCCGTCGACGACCCCTTGGCGGTACAGGATGCGGTTGGCGACGACGAGCTTGTCGACAAGGCCCGGATCGGCAGCAGGCGGCATGATCAGTTGGAAGGCGATCGTTGCAATTTCCCATGATATGCGAAAAGATCAGCCCGGAGGCAAGAGCCGCACCTCATTCCCACACGGACCCGGCGAGGCAAACTTGAGCCGTCATTCCCGCGAAAGCGGGAATCCAGTGTCGTTCGCTCAATTATCAGTGAGCCAAGAAGATGCAACCATGACGGCGAAACTCGCGCGCGCGCTTGCAACCTGCCTTCTCGCACTAATTGCCACCACAGCGTCAGCGCAGTATCCGTCGCGCCCGATCAAGCTCGTCGTGCCCATCCCCGCGGGTGGTGCGCCCGACATCGCGGCGCGCGTCATCGGCCTGAAGCTCTCCGAGCTCCTCGGTCAGCCGGTCGTCGTCGACAACCACGCCGGTTCCAACGGCAACATCGCGGGGGACATGGTCGCGAAGTCAGCCCCGGACGGGTACACGCTGCTGCTCGGTCAGGACAGCCTGATGGCGATCAATCCGCATCTGTACGCGAAGATGCCGTTCGACCCCCTCAAGGATCTCGTGCCGGTGGCGACGATAGCGGCGAACCAGTTCGTGCTCGCGGTCAATCCTGCGCTTCCAGTACGGAATTTCCAGGAGTTCATCGAGTACGCGCGCCGCACGGCGCCGCCGCTGCCGTATGCGTCGGGCGGCAATGGCAGCCAACATCACTTGTCGATGGAAATTCTCAAGCAGCGCGCGGGGATCGATCTCTTGCACGTCCCTTTCAAAGGCGGAACGCCGGCGACGATGGCGACCGTCGCCGGCGATACGGTGGCGATGTTCTCGGGGACTTCGACGGCGCCGCAGATCAAGGCGGGCAAGCTGCGCGCGCTGGCCGTGACCGGAACGCGCCGATCGGCCGAGTTTCCCGAGCTGCCGACGATCGGCGAGTTCTACCCGGGCTACGAGGTCACGATCTGGCTCGCACTGTTCGCGCCGGTGGGCACACCCGAACCGGTCCTCTCTCGGCTCCGCACCGCGGTAGGCAAGGCGCTCGCCGCGCCGGAAGTGAAGGAGCGGCTGAACGCGGCCGGCGGACTGGAGCCGTTCGCGTCCACGCCGGAGGAGTTCGCAGCGCTCATCCGCCGCGACTACGACAAGTACGGCAAAATCGTGAAAGAGATCGGCATCAAGGTGGACTGATGCCGCTTCCTTGATCCGGACACTCTTGGCGAAAATCCAGCTCTCCCTGGCGATTGGCGCGTACGACCATGTGCGCGACCTGCTCGACGGCACCCTGCAAGTGGCCGGCGTCGAGCTCACGGCTCTGCGTCTGCCGGTCGAGGAGATGTTCTACCGTTTCCTGATGCACGGCGAGTTCGACGTGTCCGAGGTGTCGTTGGCCAAGATTGTCGCGCTCGCCGCCCAGGACGACGGCCGCTTCGTACCGCTGCCGGTGTTTCCCTCGCGCGTGTTTCGCCACTCGTCGATCTACATCCGGAGCAAAGGCGGTATCACGCGCCCCGAGGATCTGGCGGGCAAGCGTGTCGGCGTACCGGAATGGGCGCAGACCGCCGCGATCTACACGCGCGGACTGCTCGCGCACGACTACGGCGTCGATCTCGCTTCGATCCAATGGCACCAGGCCGGCGTGAACGAGCCGGGCCGCATCGAGAAGGTCAAGCTCAGTCTGCCTTCGGGTGTGCGGCTGACCGTCGTCGCCGACCGCTCGCTCTCCGAGATGCTGCTCGCCGGCGATCTCGATGCCGTGCTCTCGGCGCGGCCGCCGGCGCCGATCCTCGCCGGCGACCCGCGCGTGCGGCGGCTTTTCGCGGACCCTCGCGCGGTCGAGCTCGCGTATGCCCGTAAGACGGGTCTCTTCCCCATCATGCACGTGGTCGCGATGCGGCGCGAGGTCTACGAGCGCAACCGCTGGCTGGCGATGAACCTGTTCAAGGCATTCGACGAGGCGAAGGCGCGCAGCCTCGAGCGCGTTGCGGACATGGCCGTGTCCTTCTTCCCGCTGCCGTGGGCACCGGACGAGCTGCGGCTCGCGCGTGAGCTCTTCGGAGACGATCCGTGGGCGTACGGCATCGAGCCGAACCGGTCTACGCTGGAAACGTTTCTGCGCTATGCGTTCGAGCAAGGCGTCTGCTGCCGCCCGCTGAGCCTGGAGACGCTTTTTCCGCCGGAAGTGCAGGCTACGTTTCGCATCTGAGCCGTCACGGCGCGTGCGCCGCGCGACCGGTCAGGAATCACCGGGAGGAATGTGCGGCGCCGCGAGACGCAGGTAGTGGAACATCGACCACAAGGTGAGAATCGCCGCGACCCACAGCGCGGTCGTGCCGAGCCAGACCGTATTGATGCCCGGAATGACGGGCTGATACAACAGGAGCGCGATGACGGCCGTGATCTGCGCACCGGTCTTGACCTTGCCGATGAAGGCGACCGCGACGCTCTTCGATTTTCCGAGTTGCGCCATCCATTCGCGCAACGCCGAAATCGCGATCTCGCGGCCGATGATGATGATGGCAAGCCAGGCATCGGCGCGGCCGAGCCACACGAGCATGATCAGCGCCGCGACAACGATCAGCTTGTCGGCTACCGGGTCGAGGAAGGCGCCGAAGGCCGAGGTCTGGCCCCAGCGGCGTGCGAGATAGCCGTCGGCCCAGTCGGTGATCGCCGCCAGCGCGAAGATGCTCATCGCGAGCCAGTTCTTCGCCGCCATCGAAGCCCAAGTGTCGGGCACGTAATAGACGCCGACGAACACCGGGATCAGGACGATCCTGAGCCAGGTGAGCGCAATCGGCAGATTGAAGTGCATGTTCGAAGTCCCGAGAGAAGCCTCCCGGCCTCGCGCGGTCGGCTATT
>VBCS01000056.1 GCA_005888955.1 Betaproteobacteria bacterium | reverse complement strand
GTCCAGCGCCCGATACCGGTGTCCGGATCGGGCGTGATATTGGTCGAGTGGATCGTGCCGAACGGCGTCGACAACGGCAGCCCGCCGGCGAATGGCGCGCCCTCGGGCTGCGTGTGACAGGAACGGCAGTTGCCGATGGCGGCGAGCTCCGCGCCCTTCGCCACGAGGGCGGCATCGAACGAGGCTCGCTCGGGCGCTTCTGCAGCGGCAGCGACGAGAGGCCGATCGATCGATCCTGCCAACGCCAGAACGCCGAGTAGCATCGAGCCCGCCAGGATCATTCTTAGATTCATCTTGCGTCCCAGGACCGCCGCTGCCGCGAAAAAACAGACAACGCTGCTTAGGAACCTCTGAACAAGTCTCACATGAGTCGCGTTTCTGGCGCAATGGCCTCAGGTGCTAGGCGTCGCGGCGCGGCGAATAGTTCATTCTATTCGCAAGCCGCGCAACAACGCAGCTGAGGCCATTGCGCCGAAACCCGGAGGGACGGGGCTTTCCGGGCGATCTGCTTTGTCGCGCCGCTCGCCCATGGGGCCTGCCATGGGCTTCGCGTCGCTTCACTTATTCAGAGGTTCCTTAGGACCTACGCCGGCCGCGCCGCGTTCCCTGCAGCGGACAAATGGCGGACGGCACCGCCCACGTCACCCCGGTGGCTTCGCACGCTCCTTGGCCGCGTTGGCGCACTCCACCGTCCTGCGCCAGTATTCGTTGCCGGGCCCGTAGAAGGCGGCGAGCTTGGCCTCCACCGCGAAGCCGGCCCTGCCTGCCGCACGCATGATCTGGAGCCCGACGCAGTTCGCGGTGAGCTCGTCCGGCGTCGGCACGAGGGCATGCGCGCACTCGTGAAAGAAGATGAAGTCGTGCATCTCCGGCGGCAGCGTCTTGAGCTGCGCTTCGTTCCAGATGATGCGGTATCCCGAACCGGCGGGTTCGGTGATGGCGATGCGCCCGCGCACGACGACCGGATGATCGGCCGGCGCAGCAATTTCGGCAACCGCGCCGCCGCGGGCGGTGCACCGCGTCGTCGTGCCGTCGGTAAAGGTGAACGCGGGCGCGTCGCGCATCGCGATCAGCGCTGCTGCGCAGAGCAACAGCGGGCTACATCGCCGGCGGCGTGGCGTCGTGACGGCAAAAAACATTAAAGCGGAGGAGGCACGAATCCATTCTTGCCCACCGTAAGCCGCTCGGCGGCGAGCGTGCCGTCGGGCTGCGCGGCGGCGTATACGACGACGTGCGCACCCGGCACCAGCACAGACCGGTCGGCGGGCTCGACCATCACGATGGGAACGTTCACGGGGACGACCACGACCTTCTCCCCGCCCTTGTAGGCGAGCGTCAGCGTGTGGCCGCCCGACGCACCGGAGTCCTCCGCCACCGTCGCGTTGGTCGCCGTGCCGCGCGCCGCCGCGCCGCGACCGCCGACCGAGGCGATCGTGGCATTGGTCATCGTGCTGCCCGGCTCGGCGACGTCCATGGCGCGATGACCCTCGCCCGTGCCGCGCATCGATTCGGGGAAGACGTGCACTTCGCGCGCAAGGAGCGTTCCGTCGGGTTGCGGGACGGCCGTGGTGCCGACGTACGTGCCGGGCGCGAGCTTGGTCGCGTCGGCTGCGGAGCGCACGCTCAACCGGAAGTTATCCGCGAGCTTCACGGTGACCGCCTGGCCACCCGCGGTCTTGACCTCGAGCCTGAGGCCGTCGACCCTGACGATGTCGCCGGTGATTTTCTGAGTCTGCGTCTGCGCGAGTGCGATATCGCCGCCGGCAACCAATGCGGCGAGCAAAAGCAGCCGAGCGGAGCCGCGATTCATAATGTTTTTCACCATGAAGTTCGTACCAGTGTGTAGAGCCTCTACCGCGAGTCGAGTTCCATCAGTTCGTCGTCGACGCGCCACGCGTCCTTCTCCTTCATGAGCAGCGCTTCGCCGACGAGCTTGCCCGCAATCGACTCGCCGGAGACCAGCAACACCGCCGTGTTGCCTCTAGCGTAGCCGCGGGTGATGCGCACCGATTTGTCCGGGTGCTCGGCAGCAAGATACTCGACGAACTTGCCGACGTTGCCCTTTTTCTCGGCGTCGGCCCACGACTGTTGGCGGTCGAGCGAGAGCAGCGGTTGCAGCGCCGCGCGGTCGCGCTTGACGAGCGCCATGTGGTACGCGAGATACGCCGCGCCCGGCGCGCCGCCGTCGGCAGGAAGCGCCGTGCCATGCTCGTCGGACATCACCGGCACGTTAAGTGAGACGTCAAGCGGCCGGTCTTTCTCGGTACCTTTGAGCGCGCCGGCGAGCTTGCCGCCGGAGAGCTTGACGGTCGAGACGACCTCGCTGGTGCAGAACCCGCAGCCGTTTCCCGGCGCGAAATAGTAGCTCAAGCCCCGATAGCTGCCGTCGGGGCGAAACTCGAAATACACGACTCCGGTATCGTCATCCTTGATGCGCTTATCGACCGCGCGGCGCCGGTCGTAGTAGTCCGCCAATGCGTCCGCGTGCATGGTCGCGTTCGTGACGGCGACGATCAACGCGTCGTCCGAGCCGAGAGACGACTTGGCCTTGAACGCGATCGCGCTTCGGATCTCGAGCGTTACCGCCTTGCTCTTGAATGTTCCTCCGGCGGTGTCGGGCGCGTCGGCGGCGATCGCCGCGCCAACCGCGATGACCGCTGACCATGCGAGTAGCGACAGTTTCATGATTTCTCCGGGACGCGCCGCGCGGCGCCGGACTAGCCATGCGCCATGCGCGATTATAGGCGAAGCTTTCCCCCGGCCGCCGCTTGTCGATGCAAGTGTGCCGTTCACCTTGCAGTGCACACATCGAGCGCGCGTCTGTTGTATCATTTCCCGAGATCATT
>VBCS01000389.1 GCA_005888955.1 Betaproteobacteria bacterium | reverse complement strand
CGCGCTTTACCCGCTCCGGTGCTGTCCCCGATGACGACGAGGCCCGTAGCGATTCCTGCACGAACTTCGAGTGGCTGACCATCCGGCCGCCTTGCGTGAGCGACGCCCTCGATAATCGCCATGGCGGCGCGAACCGACTGGCCGGCATCATCTTCGTGGGCCAGCGGGTAGCCGAAATACGCCAGCACGCCGTCACCCATGAACTTGGCAAGGAAGCCATCAAACCTCGCTATCGCGCCGGCGCACACGTCCTGATATCGGCGGATCAACGCGCCCATATCCTCGGGGTCGATGGCGTTGGCCAGCTCTGTCGAGCCGACGAGGTCGCAAAACATGACGGTGACCTGACGTCGTTCCGCGTCGCGCGCCGCGGTGGTACCGGCAGGGGTTACTGGCGAAGGCGTCGTCGGCTGAGGGCCAAGCGCAAGCTTCCGCGCCTCGATCGCACGCATGAGCTTTCGCCCGTGCCCGAGCGAAAAGCCCAGCTTCTCGAAATCGCGCTCCTCGAGATCGAGAAGCGTGTCGAAGTCGATATCGTTTTGGGAGAGGACCGAGCAGTAGCGCTCCAGGCCGAGTTCCCTGAGCCAGTCTTCCAGCGTCATGAGGCCGGATTCCCCCCTTCAAGGAGCGCGGCGCGTAATGCCACCAGATTTCGACGATCCGTCGAGCATGGACCGGCCGCGCGAGCGCGAGTATCTCGGACGTAGCGCGCTTCGTCAATCGGCGTCTGCGCGCGGTCCTGGGCGCACAAGTCCAAGCGCCCCAGCAGTATTGGCGCTCGGCGCCGCGCGACGCGGCGAACGTCATTGCCAATGCGAAGCTCGGCATGCGGTAGCAGCGATTGTATATACCGTATATATAGTATATTATATCGCTGCCGACACCTTTGGCTCCCGCCTCCTGAAAATCGCTCGATGGTCAAGATACGCTCACAATCGCCGGCCAGGCGGTCTGCGATGCCGGCTGAGGGAAGGCTGGGCAAGGTAATTCGCGACAGCTTCACGATGCCCGCCGTCGATCACGAGTTGATTGGCATCCTCAAGACACGCTGTCTAGGGCTGGGGATTGCCATCAAAAAGAGCGAGTTGCTGCGCGCCGGACTTGCGGCGTTGGATCGACTACCCGATGAGAGTCTGGCCGAGGTGGCGGCTGCGGTGGAAAGCGTAAAGACGGGGCGACCACCGGGCAAGAAGAAGAAAAAAAAGAAGAACAGGAAGAGGAAGAAAAGGAAGTCGAATCGTGGAAAGGGCAAGAGGCAATGATTCAGGCGATGGTTCGAGTCGGTTCGGGATCGGTGCGGAAGCAACTGACATGACGCGACATGCGGCGCTTTCCGCGCCGGAAAACGAGTCTGCGCGGCGCGCCGTACTTGGCTCGCAAGTCGTACTCGATCTGTATGAATGCGAGACGAGGCACCTCGACGACATCGAATGGGTCGAGAAGACGCTCGTCAATGCTGCGCGCGTCGCCGGCGCGACGATCGTCGAGACGGTGTTCCACAAATTCGCTCCGTGGGGAATCTCCGGCGTCGTCGTCATCGCGGAATCGCATCTTGCGATCCACATCTGGCCGGAGAATCGCTACGCGGCCATTGACTTGTTCACGTGCGGCGAGAATGTTCAGATAGACGCCGCGTGCGCGTTCTTGACACGCGCGTTTCGGTCCAAGCGGCCGGTGCGACGGCGCTTCACAAGAGGCGATCACGCCGGTGCACCGAGCCGGGCGCGCCGTGCCTTGCCATCGAGGAGGCAAGGATGTAGCTTACAAACCACAGAGTCAGCTAAGTAGCATCGAACGCGGAGGGTCCGATATGGAGCGTCGTGACTTTCTTGGGGCTGGCATCGCGTTGACCGGCGCGCTCGCGGTTCGTTCGCTGCGTGCGCAGCCCGGAAATTCAAACCGCGCCGCGGTGGTAATCGGTGTCGACAAGCCTGGCAATCTGCCCAAGCTCCGGGCTGCCGGATCCGGGGCACGCGCGGTTGCGGAGTGGCTGAGGGGAGAAGGATTCGACGTCAAACTCTTTGTCGATGACCCGAACCCGGTGAAGGCAAGCGATCTGTTCGCGGCGATCAACGCCTTCGTCGATCGTGGAACACTCGAGCAGCTGGTCATCTATTTTGCCGGCCACGGTTTCATCAGCGGCAGCCTCGAGGAGTTTTGGCTGTTGTCCGAGGGGCCCGGAAATCCGAACGAGGCGGTCAGCTTGTTCGAGAGTTGCAAGAGCGCGGAGCTGTCCGGCATCCCGAACGTCGTGTTCATCTCCGACGCCTGCCGCTCCCGGGCGGACAGCCTGAGCGCCGAGCGGGTCCACGGCACTGTCGTCTTTCCGAGCAAGGCATCCACCCCGAACGCGATTTCCGACGTGGACCAGTTCCTCGCGACGAGGGTCGGCGCCGCCGCCTACGAATATTCCGTCACGGAAAGCACAGCTGCCTTCCAGGGCATCTATACGGCTTGTTTCCTGGACGCGTTCAACCACCCGTACGCGACGATGGTGCAGACCGTCGACGGCAAGCCGGTCATCCCGAACCGCCGTTTGAAACCGTACCTCGCTCAGGAAGTACCCAAAAGGGCTCAAGCCGTGTCGATCACGCTGGAGCAACGACCCGACTCCAAAATCTACTCCGATGAGCCCACATACATAGGTCACGTCTCTGGTTCGGGACGATTGGCTGCGGGCAGCGGCACACCAACCCTTTCCGACGTTGTGAGCTCGACGCTGGGAACCGGCGGTATCGGCGGCGGCGCGCTCCACTATTCGGCGCAAGCAATCAGCGAGATCGCCGTCACATCGGGGTTCGACAGGGCGCGTAATTCAATCGTGGAAGCACGCGGTTTGCCGAGCCAATTGTCTGCGCGTTCGGGGTTCGCGATTTCCGGGCAACGTGTGGAATCGGTCGTGGCCAAACCCGGAATCAAGACGGACTTCGTCAACTCTCCCGCGCAGAATCGTCCCTCGGCGCTGGTGGAAGTCGATGTTCGTGCAATACGTGCGGCAAGCGTGGCGCTGCGCTTTGTCGATGGGTCGGGCACTGTCATCGCGGCGTTGGACGAATACATCGGCAACGTGGTCGTCGACGAAGGCAAGGTAAGCAACGTCAGTTACGTGCCTTCCCGCCAGAGTCCGATGAGATCGGTTTACGAGAGCGAAGCCAAACGCCTCGAGCAATTGCACGCAGCGGTCGCGACAGCAGCGCAGTTCGGCGTCTTTCGCATCGAGGGTCCGAAGGAGACCCGAAGGGGCGCCGCAGCGCAACTGGCCGACCGCATTCGGATGCTCAAGGGTATCGATCCGACGCTCGGCCTCTACGCAGCGTACGCGTACGCCGACGCCGGTCTCGCAGACAAGGTGGATTCGGTGCGTGGAATCATGCGTGGGGACCTGGGTACTGATCTCTTCGACGTCGCCATGCTGGCCGGCGCACTATCGGGAAGACGTCTGGATGATCCCAATGGTCCCGTTCCTTTCTGTCCGATGCTCTCCCAGGGCTGGGGGCTGCTTCGGGTCAAGGATATCCGCCTCCCGGAAGCTGTCGCGGCGGCGCGCGATCACCTTCGTGTAAGCCTTTGGATGACCCTCGACCGCGAGGGCATGCAGATCGTCGAAAACGTGTTGCGCTCGGGTCGAGTCAGGTAACGCCCGCACGAAGCGTGACGCAACGCACCGGCGGTTGGCGAAGGCAGTCCTGGGAGCTGCGGTCACACCTGGAGCCACACCATGATCGATAGACGCGAGCTCTTGAAGGCGGCATCGGCCGTTGCCCTGTCAGGCCTGATGTCGGTGGTTCCATCGCGCGCCGCTGCCGCGGGTTCGACGAAGCTTCTCTTCGTGCACGGGCGCGGCCAGCAGGGGCTCAATCCCGAGACACTCAAATCCGAATGGCTCGCCACGCTAAATCGCGGCACCACGACGTTTGGGCAATCGGTGCCCACGGACATCGACGTGGCGTTCCCCTTCTACGGGGACATTCTCGACAAATACACCCAGCAATTCGGCATCCCCTTGACCTCGGACGTGCAAGCGCGGGGAACTCCGCTCGACGACGAATTTCTGGTTTTTCAGGCCGAGTTCGCCGAGGCCGTGCGGCAACGCGCCGGAATCACCGATGCCCAGGTCGATGCCGAGTATGGTCCCGACCCTGCTCCTCGGGGTCCGCTGAACTGGAAGTGGGTGCAGGCGATCCTGCGCGCGATCGACAAGAACGGATCCGGCATGAATCAGAAGACGCTCGAGATATTCACTCGCGACGTCTTCCTGTACACCACCCGCGCTGGAGTGCGCGATGAAATCGACCAAATCGTTGCCGGTAAATTGACTGAGCAACCTACGGTGGTCGTGAGCCATTCATTGGGCACCGTCGTTGCTTACAGTGTCTTGCGCACCGACCGTCGCTCGCTTCGCGTACCCCTGTTCGTGACTGTCGGTTCGCCGCTCGCAGTTCGCGCCGTTCGCGATCAATTCCGTCCGTTGCGATCTCCGTCGTCGGTGGACGCCTGGTACAACGCTTTTGACACGCGGGACGTCGTAGCGCTCTACCCGTTGGATGCGGACAACTTCCCGGTTCGACCCGCAATCGAAAACAATTCCACAGTCAGAAACCACACCGAAAATCGCCATGGCATCGTCGGCTATCTCGACAATCCCGATGTCGCAAAGCGAATCCTTAACGCCCTCGGCGGTTGAATCGCCCAACAGTCAGCACAGGAGAAGGAGCCCGCCCAATTAGGCTGACAAAGCCCGTATGAAACTTCGAACCGCGACCATAATCGTTTGCCTTGTCGATGCTGCTGCGTGGGCCGTCGTCGCGATTGCAACCTTCATGTCAGGATCGGATGCGGCAACCAAGGGGCTGGACGAGGGCGCCGGTCTTATCGTGACAGCGCTATTCCTCGTTACCGGCGCACCCGCGCTTGCGTTGGTCTTATTGGGCCGGGCACCCATTACCGCGCTGACACTTGCGCTCGCCTTTCCGACAGCATTCGCGGCGTTGTTTGTCGCGGCCGTTATAGCGTTTGCCTGACTGGGGGCGGTGGCACGCTTCTGTCTAGAGGCGTTGGCTTACCGCCATGATATTTTCCTAGCTGTCCTCGATCAGCCCTTCGCTCTCGCATGCCCAATCGGACGCCAGACCACGGTTTAGTGGTCTAGCCCGAGGCGGCTTTTTTCGTCTTCTTGGCCGAACGTGTGGTCGCGCGCTGTGCCGCTTTGCCGTGCGCGACTCCCTTGGCGCTCTTCCGATCTTCGGCACGATCGAGACCCTTGTCGCGGTCCACAGCATTCGGGCCGTTGGTGTTGGCCAAGCCTTGCGAGCTCATGTGCGAGGCCGACGCGCCGCCCGGATTAGCATTGGCGCCACGAGCAAACGTCGCGACAGGCGCGATCGAGAGGGCTACCGCCAGAATCGTGGATGAAATCAAAGGCTTCATAATCCACCTCCTAGGGAACTACCACGTGACTGGCAGCGCTGAAGGCGCAGCGCAGCCACTAAATCTATGTGACCGGTCGGCCAAATGCGGGTTCCCCGCCAGAAAAACAGGTAGATCACGGTTTCCGGCAACCGACCCGTCGTGCGGAGCACTGCCAGGAAGGCGTGAAAAATCGTCTCCGACCTAC
>VBCS01000388.1 GCA_005888955.1 Betaproteobacteria bacterium | reverse complement strand
GGCGATCTGCGCGATGGCGAGATCGATGAAGACGATGCCACGCGCGAGCACCTGCGTGCCCAGCGGCACGTGCGTCGCCGTGACCAGTATGCCTGCAACGAAGGCCGGCAGCAGGATCGACAAGTCGAGCGCACTGAGGCTCATTGCGCGCCCTTCAGCAGTCGCTGGACCGTATCGTCGAACAGTCCGAACAGGTCCTTGGCCGCATCGTCACCGCCGACGGTGAATGGCAGCACAACCACATTGATCTTCGCGCGCTCGGCAATCCATTGCGAGGCACGATCGCTCTGGTACGCGGCGCGGATCACCATCTTCACCGGTTGGCGTTTGACTGTCTCCAGTACCTCGGAGAGATGGGCGATTGTCGGCTCGACGCTGGGCTTCGGTTCGAGCGAGGCGTGCTGAACGAGCACTGCGACGCCTCTCAGCGGTGTGGCCTCGCGCTCCCAGCGCGCGATGGCGGCGTTCCAGCGGGCGGCGAAGTCCTTGTAGCGTACCTGGTAATACGCGGCGCTCGCTGGATCGAGCTCAGCCAATCTTGCGGATAGCGGCCCGGCGACGCGCGCGATGTTGCGTGGATCGGTCTGAATGTGCGGATTGCCCAACGGGTGAACGTCGCCCTCGGCGCGATCGAGACGCGTCGGCTTTTCGACCATCGGGACCAGCGGCGCCGCCTCGAAATAACCGGGCTTCCCCGCCTGCACCTTGGGATTCCCCGCTTGCTGAGTCACCAGCGGCAGCCAGCCGATCTCGAGCTCGGCGCCGGTCGCGACGACCAGATCGGCGCCGCGGGCGCGGGCGATGAGGCTCGGCTTCGCCTCGACGTGATGCGGATCCTGCAGCGCGTTCGTCGCGGTGTAGACCTTGACCTTGTCGCCGCCCAGCTCTTCGACGAGCGCGCCCCACTCCGGGACAGTGGCAAAGACGTTGAGGTTGGCGAGCGCGGGTGCGGCCCAAACGCCAAGCGCGGCGGCGAGTAGCCATGGTTTGAATGATGTCATGACGATGCTCCTTCAGAACTTGTGCGCGCCGTGCGCGCCCAGCGTCAGGATGTATTGCAGGAAGAGCTGGTTGTCGGTCACGCCGGCCTGCGTTTTGCTCTGGCCCCATTGCAGCCTGACGCGGCTGAACTCCGACGGCGTGTAATCGACCATCAGCGTGTAGCGCTCCGGATGGAACGCCGGCGATTCGAGGAAAGCCGCATTGGCGCCGTAATCGATGTGGCCGGGGTCGAGCCGGTCGTATCGCGCGCCGGCGCGCCAGTAGGGCATGAACTGATAGACGCCCTGCAGATACCAACCTGTCTGCCGCGACGTATACGCGGACGTATGGGTCAGACCCAGCGCGCCGTCGACGTCGTAGGTGAAGTCGCCAGTCTCGCGGCGCCAGAAATACTCGCCCTGCAGCTTGAAGTTCGTGTTCTGGGCGTTGCCGTTCGGCGCGTATTTCCAGACGAAGTCGGCGATCGCGACGTGGCTCGTGCCGTTGAAGCCAACCTGCGCGTCGTTACCGGCGCGATCGAACTGCGAGTAATCGCGGTCCTGCGCGCGCGTCTGCAGGTACGAGAGGCCCGTCCGCCAGCTGTGGCTGGCACCGATGTCGCCGCCGGTGTGGGCGTACACGACCCCGGAACCAACGCCATTCTTGTTGCGCGCCGAGCCGGGAAAGTTGTCGCCGTTGCCGACTTCGGCGCCGAACTCGAGGAACTGGTCGGTTGGCGCGATCCATTTCACTTGCAGGCCGTCGTTAGCGTACTGGCCGCCGAGAAAAGCCTGATACGCGAGTGGTGCATCGATGAAATCCCATGCGTGCTGATGATGCTCGTTCATGTAGCCGAGCCCGGAAAAAAAGCGTCCGAATTTCGGCACCAGGCCGTAGGGCGCCGCCGTGTACACGCCGTAAGCTTCTTCGACCGAAACGGTTCGACGTTGGCGGAAATTGCGAGCTCGGACTCGCCCAACGAAAAGCCGCGACGCCCGGGGCCGATGTCGCCGCCTGGCGCAAACCCGGCGATCCTGAACTTCTCGGGGTTCTGCGACAGGTTGGCGTATCTTCCTTGCAGCACCGCGGAGATCGCGGGATTGAACGCCGCGATGCCGCTACTCGTCGGCACCGCGGCCGGAGCCTGCGGCGGCACGGCGGCGCTGGGGCCGCCGGCTGCACGCGACTCGGCCTCCTTGAGGCGTTGTTCGAGCGCCTGCAGACGCGTTTCGTAGGATTCGCGAATTTGCCGGATCTGCTCGCGGATTTCCGCGACCTCGGCGTCGGATGCCGCGTACAGCGGTGCAGAGAGCGAGAGTGCCAGTGCCAGGGAAAGCGCGCGCGGCACCAAATATGGCTTGACCACGTGAATCTCCTTTGAATGAACGATGTGCGCCATCGGGATCGATGGCGACCGCGTGATTCAAAGGAGAGCGGGCGGAGCGCGGGTCTGGTAGTACGCCGGCGGCGTGCCGGCGATCGAAGCGAACGCGCTCGTGGAACGAGCGGCGCGCGGCGGCACAACGCCGATCGTGTGAATCGAAGTCGGAATCGCGTGCGAGCCGCCGGCGAACGATGCGCAGACCGCACAGACTTCGCCGGCGCCCGGGGCGAGCAGCGCCGCGTCGTGCGGCCGCGCGAGCCGCTCGCCGTCGTGCTCGAGCGCGTGCAACTGCGCTCCGACCTGCATGCCGACGAGCAGCAGCGACAGTGCGAAGGCGAAGAGCGGTCGGAGCGCGCGGATCACGATGAGGTTAGATGCAACACGGTTGCGAATCTATCATGCTTCGTCGTGCCACACATCAGCCGTTCGGCCGACCGGCGTAGCCGGGGTGAGCCTTGCGCGACCCCCGTGGGCCGGCGTGCAAAAGAGGGCGGCCGCCCCGGGAATCGCCTGCCGGCTCACCCGGGCACGCGAGTTGCGCAAAATTACGGCGCAAGCATGTATGGCGTCACATCGCGCCGGACGCGAACGTCGGCGCCAGCACTTCCAGCGCGTCGAGCGCGGCCGAGGGTTCCTTGACCGTGATTCGCCACAGCGTGCGCGGATCGTCGGGGTCGGTCAGCGTAGCGGAGTGCAGCAGCGACGCGTTGTCCCAGATGACGACGTCGCCGACGCGGTACGAAAGGCTGTACACGTATTTCGGTTGCGTAGCATGCGCCGCAAGCTCGTCGAGCAGCGCGACCGCTTCGTCTTCCGGCATGCCGACGATGCCGTAGGAGCTGCCCGAGACTGCGTAGAGCGCCTTGCGGTCCGTGACCGGATGCGGCCGGACCAGCGGATGCGTGATCAGCGGCATCTTCGCCTTCTGCTCCGCGGTCAACGGCGAAGCGGCGACGCGGCTCATCTCGTCCGCGACCTTGCGGTTGCCGTAGTGGTGGATGCCGACCAGCCCGTCGATCCGCCGTTTCATCGCGTCCGGCAGATCGTCGTAGGCGGCGTATTGATTGGCGAAGAGCGTGTTGCCACCGGCTTTCGGGACCTCGATCGAATAGAGCATCGTCGCTCTTGCCGGTACCTGGAGGTACGAATAATCGGTGTGGAAGTACGTGCCGGCATCGGCAAGCCCCACCGGCTGTCCGTCCTTCGTCCGGTTGGAGAGGATCAGAATGTTCGGGTCGTCCGGGTGATGGAACTGGTCGATCACGTGCGGCTCGGGCGGGCCGAAGCGGCGCGCGAACGCGACATACTGTGCCGGCGTCAGCGACTGGTCGCGCAGCACCAGCACCTGGCCGCGGAAGAACGTCTGCTCGACGTCGGAGAACCCTGCGTCGGAAAGCGGCTGCGAAAGATCGACGTCGGAAGTTTCGAGCCCGAAGCCATGGCTCAGCGGCTTCACTTGGAACATGGTCAAGCCTCCGGTTGTAGGGCCGAATTCGTTCGGCTGAGCGTCATGTCCGAATCGATTTCATCTATTGTAGGGCCGAATTCATTCGGCCCCGGCGCGGGCCGGATAAATCCGGCCCTACTTGAGGAATTCCGGCCGCACCAATTTCGGCAGGACCAGCGGGATTTCCGGCCATATGATAATCGCCGCGAGCACGACTAGCATCGGCACCAGCATGATCATCGTGTCCTTGAGCGCATAACGCAACCGCACCTTCGCGATGGCGCAGGAGATCATGAGGCACAGTCCGTACGGCGGCGTGACCAGCCCGAAGGCGAGCGCGACGATGCCGATGATCGCGAACGAAACGGGGTGCATGTTGACCGAGACCGCGAGCGGTTGCAGCGTCGTGCCGACGATGATGATGGCGGGAATCGCGTCGAGGAAGCAGCCGACGACGAGGAACACGAACGCAATGAAGAAACCGGCGCCGACCAGGCCGAGATGCCATGCCGTGACGTTCTCTAGCAGCGCTTTGGGAATCTGGAAGTACGCCAGCAGCCAGCCGAACACCGAGGCGGTGCCGACACAGAACAAGGCGATGGCAGAGAGCTTGCCGGTCTCGAGAAACGCGGTCCAGAGATGATGCCGGTCCATCTCGCGATAGAAGAAGATCGACAGCACGGCCGCATACAGCACCGCGGCGGCCGCGGATTCCGTGGCGGTGAACCAGCCGAGCAGGATCCCGCCGACGACGATGAACGGCGTGAACAGCGCCGGGATCGACACGAAGGCCGAGATCACAAATTCCTTGAATGTGGCGCGCGGATACGTTGGGTAATGGCGGATCTTGGCGTAGACGTGCACGGTGGCCATCTGCGCGAGACCGAGCAAGAGCCCCGGGATGACGCCGGCGAGGTACAAGGCGCCGATCGACACCGACAGCACGCCGCCCCACACGATCATCAGAATCGACGGCGGAATGATGACCGCCAGCACGGCGGAGACTGCGGTGATCGCGATCGAGAACGAGAGGTCGTAGCCTTCCTTGACCTGCGCCTCGATGAAGATCTTGCCCTGGCTTGCCGCATCGGCGGTGGACGATCCCGAAATCCCGGCAAAGAAGACCGACAGCAGCACGTTGATCTGCGCCAGCGCGCCGGGAAAGTTGCCGACCATCGCGCGCGACAGCCGGTCCAGACGGTCGGTGATGCCGCCGACGTTCATCAGATTGGCGGTGAGCAGGAAGAACGGAACGGCGAGCAGGATGAAGGAGTTGTACGCTTTGAACGTGGTGTTGAACACGACCATCGGCGAGAGCCGCGGCTCGATGAAGAGCACCGGCAGACACGCGAGCCCGAGCGCGAAGGCGACGGGGACACGCAGAACCATCAACGCGAAGAACGTGCCGAACAACCACAGGGCCGCGACCGCTGGGGTCAGTGTGGCACCGGTCACAGCCGAGGCTTTCTGACGTCGGTCAGGGGACTCACGCGATCCGCGAAGATCAACCGCAGGTCCTTGATGAACCACTCGCCGAGGAAGAGCACCCAGGTGAGTCCCGCGAGC
>VBCS01000057.1 GCA_005888955.1 Betaproteobacteria bacterium | reverse complement strand
CAACAACTTCAACGCCTTGGTCGGCTTGAGCACGCAATTCACTCCGAAGACGAGCGGATCGGTCGGCTTATCCTACTTCACCTTCGACTCCCCTGGCAGCAGCAGCATCGGGAACCAGTCCACGGTGAACCTGTATGCCAGCATCTCCCACACCTTCTAGGCCATGACGTGTACGAAACCTTTTTTGGGCTGACCGCGAAGCCCTTCCAGCTCAATCCGGACCCCGCCTTCTTCTACGGCAGTCGCGGACACAAGCGCGCCTTCGCCTACCTGCAGTACGGCGTGCACCAGAGCGAGGGTTTCATCATCATCACCGGAGAGGTCGGAGCGGGGAAGACGACCCTCGTCCGCAGCCTGCTCGAACAAATCGATCCCAACCGGCTCGTGGCCGCGCAGCTCGTCACCACGCAGCTTGATGCGGAGGATCTGCTGCGCGCCGTGGCGATGGCCTTCGGGTTTTCAACCAGGGCGATGGACAAGGCGCAGCTGCTGGCCGAGCTCGAAGCGTTCCTGGTCTCGCTCGTGCCGCAGGGCAAGCGCGCGTTGCTGATTGTCGACGAGGCCCAGAATCTCTCCGGCCGGGCGATTGAGGAGCTCCGCATGCTATCCAATTTCCAGCTCGGCAACCAAGGGCTCTTGCAGAGTTTCCTGATCGGCCAGCCTCAGCTGCGCCAGCTCATGCAAGGGCCGGAGCTGCAACAGTTGCGTCAGCGCGTGACCGCGTCGTATCACCTGGGTCCGATGGATCGCGCCGAAACTCAGGCTTACGTCGAACATCGGCTGCGCCATGTAGGTTGGGGCAACGACCCGCGGTTCGAGCCCGGGGCGTTTGACGCGATCTATTCGTTTTCTGCGGGCATTCCGCGGCGGATCAATACGCTTTGCAACCGCGTCCTGCTGGCCGCGATGCTTTCGGAAGAGCACGTCGTCACCGCCGCCAACGTCGACGCAACCGCCGACGAAATTCGGCTCGAGCTCAGCGCAGGCAGCACCGCCACCGCCACAGGGTCGACGCCTGCGGCCGACGTGCGCGCCTTTGGCGACGGGGATCCGGCCATCGGCCTGGAAGAGCGGGTGGTGCGACTCGAGCGCGCGATGACGGCGACGCTCGACCTCTTGCAGCAGATGCGTCGGCCGGCTGCGCCGACGCGGCCGCCCGACCAGGTCAAGGGCTGATGCACGAACTCGCGCCAACGCCCGGACCCATCGCGTGCGTGGTGGGCGCGCGGCCGAACTACATGAAGGTGGCGCCCCTTATCCGGGCGTTGCGTGCCGACGCTGCGGCACCGCGCACGATGCTGGTGCACACCGGCCAACATTACGACGTTGCGATGAACGATCGGCTGTTCGCCGACCTCAAGCTGCGGACCCCTGACGTCAATCTCGACGTGGGCTCCGGAACCCATGCCCAGCAGACCGCGGAGATCATGCGGCGATTCGAGCCCGTCGTCGACGCTTCGCCGCCGAGCTGTGTCGTCGTGGTCGGTGACGTCAATTCCACGCTGGCTTGCAGTCTGGTGGCCGTCAAGAAGGGGATCCCGGTCGTCCACATCGAGGCGGGGTTGCGGAGCTTTGATCGCACGATGCCCGAGGAGATCAATCGCCTGCTGACCGATCAGATCTGCGACGTGCTTTACACGACCGAGCGCTCGGCGGCCGAGAACCTCCGCCGTGAAGGGATCTCCCTGGAGCGGGTCCACTTCGTGGGGGCGCTGCTCGGCGAGGAACGCGGCTTCGGTCTCGTGACGCTGCACCGTCCATCCAATGTCGACGAGCAGGGGAGCCTCGCCCAAGCGTTGGCGATTCTCGGAGAGACCAGCCAGGAATTGCCGCTGGTCTGCCCGCTGCACCCGCGAACGCGCGAGCGCATCGAGCGCTTCGGGTTGTGGAGGATGGTCGACGCGCGCCGCATGGTCATCCTGCCGCCTCAGGGTTACCTCGAGACGCTCGGGCTGATGAAGGATGCAACGCTGGTGATCACCGAATCGGGCGGTATCCAGGAAGAAACCACGGCGCTCGGCGTGCCGTGCCTGACCATGCGCGAGAACACCGAGCGCCCGATCACGGTAGAGCAAGGGACCAATGTAGTCGTGGGGCGGGATCGGATGCTCATCCGGCGATGTGTCGCCGAAATCCTTGCCGGCGGCGGCAAACGCGGGCGCGTGCCGGAGCTCTGGGACGGGCGCGCGTCGGAGCGCATCGCCGCCCACCTCGTGCCGTGGCTTGCCCGGCGCGCGGAGCCGGTTTACGCCTGAAGCCATGGAAGCATCCGCGGCCAACGGGAGCACTGTCGTCAACGCGCTGACGATCGACGTCGAGGATTACTTTCAAGTCTCGGCATTCGCTCAGTACATCGCGCGTTCGACGTGGGAAGCGCGGCCGTGCCGGGTCGAGCAGAATATCGACCGGATCCTGGAGTTGCTCTCGGATGGTGGGGCTCACGCTACGTTCTTCACTCTGGGCTGGATCGCCGAGCGCTATCCGAAGATGGTGCAGCGAATCGTGGCGTGCGGACACGAGCTGGCGAGTCACGGCTATGCCCACGAGCGGGTGAACGGGCTGGAGGCGGGCGCGTTCTTCGCCGACGTCGCGCTGGCGAAGGCGGTTCTAGAGGACATCGCGGGAACCGACGTACAAGGCTATCGGGCGCCGAGCTTCTCCATCGGCGACGACAATCTCTGGGCCTACGATTGCCTGGCGAGGGCCGGTTATCGATACAGCTCCAGCGTCTACCCGATCCGGCACGATCACTACGGATCGCCGGCCGCGTCCCGCTTTACGCACGTCGTCAACACCCACGTCCTCGAGGTTCCGATAACCACCGCGCGCTTGTTTCGCACCAATTGGCCGGCAGGAGGCGGGGGCTACTTTCGCCTGATGCCGTACGCCGTATCCCGCTGGCTGATCCGGCATGTGAATCGCTGCGACGAGGAATCGGCGATTTTCTACTTCCATCCCTGGGAAATCGATCCCGAGCAGCCTCGCGTGACAGGCGTGGACGCGAAGACGCGGTTTCGTCATTACGTGAACCTGCGGTGGACCGCGGACCGACTGAAGTTGCTGCTGCAGGACTTCCGCTGGGACCGGATGGACCGCGTCGTCTTCGGCGTGGCATGAATTCGCTAGCGACCGCGGAATCCTTGCGCCCGGCCGCGGTCGTCCCCATTCGCGTGCGTGGCTGCGCGCACGATGACCGCGCCCGCTGGGACGCGTTCGTCTACCGATGCCCCGACGCGACGTTCTTCCATCGCATCGGGTGGAAGGAAATCGTCGAAGAATGCTTCGGCCACAGAACGCATTACCTTCTTGCCGAGCGGGGCGATGAGATCATCGGCGTGCTCCCGCTCGCCGAAGTGAAGAGTTTCCTGTTCGGGCATGCGCTGGTGTCGCTGCCGTTCTGCGCCTACGGAGGTGCGGCTGCGGTCGAGACCGAGGCAGTCGCGGCGCTGAACGGAGTCGCCCGAGAGCTTGGTGAAAGACTGGGTGTCGAGCATCTCGAGCTGCGTAATCGAGCCGTGCGCGAAGCCGACTGGCCTCGCCAGGATCTGTACGTGACCTTTCGCAAGACGATCATGCCGGACGTGGACGCCAACCTGCTCGCCATCCCGCGCAAGCAACGGGCGATGGTTCGCAAGGGCATCGGCCACGGCCTTCAGAGCCGGATCGATACCGGCGTGGACCGCTTCTTTGCGCTCTACGCGGACAATGTGCACCGGCATGGGACGCCCCCGCTGCCGAAGCGCTATTTCAATGCGCTGCTCAAGAGCTTCGATCGCGACTGCGAGGTGCTCACCGTCAACGAGCCCGGCGGCAAGGCCGTATCGAGCGTGCTGAGCTTCTATTTTCGCGACGAGGTATTGCCGTATTACGCGGGCGACGTCGCAGCTGCGCGCGATCTGGCCGCCAACGATTTCAAGTACTGGGAGCTGCTCCGCAGGGCATGCGAGCGCGGCTTGCGCATCTTCGATTACGGCCGCAGCAAGCGCGGGACCG
>VBCS01000387.1 GCA_005888955.1 Betaproteobacteria bacterium | reverse complement strand
CCCACGTTATTACATCTCGCCGTATGACGGGGTCCCTCTTTATTCGGGCCCGACCTACGATCGGGACGTATCGTTTTGCGATCGACAACCTCTGGCTGAGCGAGCTGCGTGCCGCGATGCCGTGGTGGCGGGCTACGATTATCGCTACTACCCTGAGTATCGTTACTACCCCGAGTACCGCTATTACCCGGAGCAGCGCTATTACTACTATCCAGGCGACACCTCGACGCGTAATACGAACTCGACTAACCGGTGCTTGGCGCTCAGCGGCGCGGCAAGGGTCGACTGCCTCAAGGGTGCCGCTCCAGGTGGCGGATGACGCTGAGGTCGGCGACGCCTGATCGCGCCGTCCTACAGTATCTTCTTCGTCGTCCTACAGGAAAATCGGACGCGCGCCGATTGTGGGCGATGGCTAATATGGGGAAACTGCGCATCAGGTAGGGCAGATCCATGTGCGATTTGGCATGCCGACCGCAGTCCAGGTCGTCCATCGGATCTGATCCCTGCCCACGTTATGACCAAACGCCTCGCCGTTGCGAGGCGTTTTTGTTATGGGCCTTCGCTCAGCCCTCGAGCGTAAATCCCACCTTGAGCGTCACCTGCCAGTGCGCGACCTTGCCGTCGGCGATGTGGCCGCGCGTTTCGGTGACTTCAAACCAGTGCAGGTTGCGGACCGTCTTGGACGCTTGCGCGATGGCGTTCCTGATTGCATCGTCGCTGCTCGTGGTCGATGAACCCGTCAACTCGATGTGCTTGTACGTGTGCTCGTTCATCCTTGTCTCCGTCTGATCGTTGTTCGGCCGCGGGCGGGGAGTTATTCGAGCTTGCCGACCCGCCGGACGACGTCGGCCAGTTTCTTCGCGTCGGCGTCCCAGAACCGCTGCAGCTCGGGCGCGTCCAGATATTGAATCGGCGTCTCGACCGTCGCCATTGCCGCGCTGAATCTCGGATCGGCCACGACCGCGCGGGCAGCTTCGCGCAGCCTTGCGAGTATCGGTTCCGGTGTGCCCGCGGGCGCGAACAATGCAGACCACTGGAAGAACACGGCGTCGAATCCGGCCTCGGAGAGCGTCGGGATATCGGGCAACGAAGTGAGCCGCTTGTCGCCCCATGATGCGAGCACGCGCAGCTTGCCGGCCTTCACATGCTGGATCACCGTCGACGGTCCCGAGGAGATGGCGTCGACGTTGCCACCGAGAAGCGCGACCACCGCGGGACCTCCGCCGGTGTACGGCACGTGCAGAAGCTTGATGCCGGCAACGTCAGCGAACATTTCCATCGGCATGTGCATGGTGCCGTAATTGCCCGATGAGCCATAGGTGATGGCGCCCGGTCGGCGCCTGGCATCGGCGACGAATTCCTGCAGCGTCTTCCACGGGCTGTCGGCGCGCACCGCAAGCACGGTCGGGTCGGCGGTCAGGCGGGCAATCGGCACGAGCTGATCGAGTTGGTAGAGCGGCGGCCGGCCGATCACTTTGTCGGCTTCGGGCAGGATGGAAATCGAGGACAGCGCGAGAAGCAAAGTGTAGCCATCGGGCTTGGCTTTGGCGACGTATCCCATGCCGATGCCGCCGCCGGCGCCCGGCTTGTTCTCGATGATGACCGGCTGCTTCAGGAAGCGACCCATCGCGTCTGCTGCGGGCCGCGCGACGATGTCGGCAACGCCGCCCGGCGGAAACGGCACGACCAGCGCGATCGGTTTGGAGGGATAACTGTCCTGGCTCCATGCCGGCGCGCCCAGTACAGTTGCCACAGCCGCGATCCCAAGCGCGCGGTACAGCAAGTGGCGGAGTTCCATTACTCCCTTTCCCTTGGTCAGATATGCCGTCGCCGCCGGTCGCCCTTTGTACGCCCGCCTTTGGACGCGTTTCGTCCGTATTATCGCCCAGGGTGGCACTGTTGAGGATGCCGGATGCGATTGCCGGCACGCGGCATACTTGCGCGCGGCCGCGATTTCAGTAGCATTGGCTCGTCATCCAACGAGCTAGGCAAAGCGACATGTCCAAAGGCAAAGGCGGCTCCTTCCGTGGCCGCGACGCGAAGACCGCACCTACGAACCCGTTGCCGCAGACCGCGCGGCGACCGACCATGCCGTCGGTGCCGCGCGTCGCGCCGCGCACCCGCGCCAGCCCTAAAGGCCGCTGAGCGCAGGTCGTCCTCGTCCACTGTCGCACCGGGCGACGGCGTGGCACGCCGGCGACAGCGTTACGCGTAGTGTCGTCCGAACCGATTGGCGAGGAACCCCTCGAGATCCGCATCTTCCTGCCGCACAAAGCCGCGCTGGGGCAACGCGCCTTCGCGCACCAGGTCGACCATTGCGCATACACCGGCGGCGGTCGTGATCTGGATCGCCGAGTAAGGGCGCATCGCCAGCGTATTGCTGTAGATCTTCTTGGCGAAGGACTCCTGCGTCAGACGCCCATCCAGGATGCCGCTTACCGTGACGAAAACGAGCACGACGTCCTGATGCGTCATCGGCACCGAGGCCTCGAGGACGTCCTTCAGGAGCTCTCTGCGTTGTCCGAGGCGGAGATCGCGGATCAGCATCTTGACCAGATCGCGGTGACCCGGATAACGAACCGTCTTGTAGTTGAGGTTCTCGACGCGGCCTGAAAGTGTTTCGCAGAGCGTGCCCAGGCCGCCCGAGGTGTTGAATGCCTCGTAGGCGACGCCGTCGAGCGAAAACGCCTCGATTTCCTCGAGCGCCAGAGTTTCCCGCAAGTCGCCGTCGATGATGGCCTCGCAGGGGTTGCAGTATTCATTGATGAGCCCGTCGGTGCTCCACGTCAGATTGTATTTGAGCGCGTTGGTCGGGTAGACCGGCAGCGCGCCGACGCGCATCTGCACGTCGCGCAACTTTTCGAACTTCCGTGTCATCGCGCGAGCGAGGACGGAGATGAATCCCGGCGCGAGGCCGCACTGCGGCACGAGCGCCGTGCCCGCGGCGGCGGCTAGCGCCTTGACTCGCCGCGTGCTCTCGACGTCCTCGGTGAGATCGAAGTAATGCGCGCCCGCGGCCACCGCCGCCTGCGCGATCGCCGGCGTCAGGTAGTACGGACAGGCGCTGATCACCATCGCGTTGCCGCCGATCAGCGCGGCAAGCGCGCGCGCATCGCCGAAGTCGGCGCGCGTCGTCTTCACCCCCAGCGCGGCGATCGGTACGAGGCGCGCCGGATCCTGGTCGGCGACCGTGAGTTCGTAGTCCCCGGAGCCGTGCAGAAACTGCGCGATGGTTTCGCCGATCTTGCCGGCGCCGAGGAGGATGAGCGGTGTCATGTGC
This sequence comes from Betaproteobacteria bacterium, assembly GCA_005888955.1. Taxonomy (GTDB): domain Bacteria; phylum Pseudomonadota; class Gammaproteobacteria; order Burkholderiales; family Casimicrobiaceae; genus PALSA-1003. The sequence goes on along the minus strand of VBCS01000387.1, from coordinate 17,281 downwards.
AGCTCTGAATGTCATTACGGTTGTCGAGGGTCGAGCGTAACGGACGTTCTTGTCGAAATATAGGGTGCAATTTGGCGCATTGAGGGTATATTTATGACGAAATGCCGGCTAATCCGACGAATCGACGGCAATCCGCGGAGCAGCAGCGTTTGCTTGCGCTACTCCGGCGCAACGCGCGCGAGTCGACCGCGTCGCTCGCGCGGAAGCTCGGCGTCGCACGGACGACCGTGCAGGAGCGCATCCGCCGGCTGGAGCGTGACGGCGTGATCGCGGGTTATACGGTTCGGGTCAGCGAGGGCTTTGCGCGACAGCGGATCACGGCGCAGGTTTTGATCAACGTCGATCCCAAGGCCGGTGAGCGCGTGGTACGCGAGCTCGACGCGCGGCCGTGGGTGCGCGCGGTGTACGCGCTATCGGGGGTGTTCGACTACGAGGTTCGCATCGAAGGCGCGAGCACCGAGGAGATCGACCGCAGCCTGGACGCCATTGGGCGTATCGACGGCATCCAGCGCACGCAGACCTCGATCGTCCTTTCGGTCAAGTTCGAACGGTAGCGTTGGGATGCGCGGCCAACGCATAGGGTTGAGCCGAACGCGAAACCCGCGCGGTCAACGTTGGCACACCGCTGCCTCACTCGGGATTTCCCCGGATCAAGTCCGGGGCCCACCAGCGTAGCCTGGCAGGCGCGGATTACTGGCCTTCCTTGCCCTTGTCCTTGTCCTTGTCCTTTTCCTTCTGGTCCTTGCCCTTGCCTCGTTCTTGCGGTGGAGGCTGCGGCGCCGGTGCAGCTTGCGGCGGCGGCGGCGGTGCCTTCTGCACGGCTTGCGGTGGAGGCTGCGGCGCCGGCGCGGCTTGTGGCGGCGGTGCTCTCTGCGCACGTTCTTGCGGCGGAGGCTGCGGCACCGGTGCAGCTTGCGGCGGCGGCGGTGCTCTCTGCGCGCGTTCTTGCGGTGGAGGCTGCGGCACCGGCGCGCCTTGCGGCGGCCCACCCTTGCCTTCGCGCATCGCACGTTCCTGCGGCGGCTGCGGCGCCGGCGCAGCTTGCGGCGGCGGCCCGCCCTTGCCTTCGCGCATCGCACGTTCCTGCGGCGGTTGCGGCACCTGCGCACCTTGCGGCGGCGGCCCGCCCTTGCCTTCCCGCATCGCACGTTCCTGCGGCGGTTGCGGCACCGGCGCACCTTGCGGCGGCGGCCCACCCTTGCCTTCCCGCATCGCGCGTTCCTGCGGTGGCTGCGGTGCTTCCGCGCCTCGCGGCGGCGGTCCACCCTTGCCTGCCTGCGGTGGCTGCGCTGCTTCTGCGCCTCGCGGCGGCTGCGGCACTTGGGCACCTTGCGGCGGCCCACCCTTGCCTTCGCGCGTCGCGCGTTCCTGCGGCGGTTGCGGCACCTGCGCACCTTGCGACGGTCCACCCTTGCCTTCGCGGATTGCACGCTCCTGTGGCGGCTGTGGAACCGCGGCCGCACCAGGCGGCGTCGGGCCTGGCGTGGCGGCACGCTCGGCCCGCGCGCCCTTGCCTCCGCCTTCCTTGCTCAACGGTTGGGGAGTAACCGTCGGCGCGACGACCTTGAATCTCGCCGTTTCAGTCGCGCGCGCGGGTGCCATGCCCTTCAATTTTTCCGGTTCGAGGGGCTTGCCCGGTTGCGCGGCGAGCAGTGATGCCTTGGTCGCGAAGGATGGCGGCGGCGGCGGCGGCGCAGTCTTCGCAACAACGCGTCGCTCCAGCGCTGCCGGTGGCGGCCGCTTGGCAACCGCCACCGCGGCCGCTGCCCCGGCGGCTGCCGCGCCGACGGCGAGAACGCTCGCATGCGACGGTGCAACGGCCACGACGTGCGACACCGGTTCTCGGGTGATCACCTCTCTCGGCACGGGGATGACGTTCCTCGCAACGGGTTGCGCGCCGGTGAATGCCGCGGTCGGCACGGCTGTGACCGCCCCAGGCGCCTCGCGGTTGCGATAGACGACATTGGTCACGTTCGTGTTGTTGTAGAAGTTGTTCACGACCGTGGTATTGACCACTGTGTTGCTGACGTTGACGTTCGTGAAGTACGTCCGGCTCACCGCGTACGCAGGCTGATAGACCTCACCCGGCCCCAGCGGGAACCAGCCGATTCCCGTCACGGGTCCGGTCGATATCGACAGGCTGAAGCCGCTGCCGCCGATGAAGGCGACCAGCGCCGGCGCGTAGATCGGCCGTACGGCGACCGGACCAGGCACCCAGCACCACCGGCTCGATACAAATGCCCAGCGGCCGTAGTGGAACGGCGCGAAGCCCCACGGCGCCTCGTCGATCCAGTTCCAGCCCCAGGGATCGATCCAGCCCCAATGTCCGGTACGGTACGGCACCCAGCCGACCGCGACGGTGGTCGGGAACCAGACGTTGCCGTAGCTCTCGACATTGCGCCAAGTACCGTACTCGTCGAGATCCGAATAGCCGACGACGTCGGGCGAAACGTAACGCGCGCTCACCGCCGCATCCTCACGCCGGTTGCGATCGAGGGACCAGCGGTCGAATTCATCCGGCGGCGGCAACGAGTCGACGAAGTAATCGCGCAGGCCTTCGCCCTGGAACGTGTATTGCTGGCCCGCGCCGACGACATACGCCGCGCCTTCGCCCCAGGCCTCGCCCTCGCCGCTGCGGACGCGCACGATCGTCGCGTTGCCGTTCGGGTCGACGTCGATGCGATAGTCGCCGGCGCGCCGGATCGAGAAGGCCAGATTCGGCGTATCGATCTCGAACACCTGGTCGGCGTAAACGCGCCGAACGCGCAGATTCAGCGTGCCCTGCGCAACTTCGATCTGCACGACGCGATCATCGAGATTCAGGATCGTCGCGCTCGTGTTGCTGCCGAGCCGCGCCGACGCACTACCGATCTGCAGCTCGGCGCGCGCGCCGGCGTCGGACCAGACGCGGTCGCCCGTGATCAAGGGGCGATTCGGCTGCGCCAGCACCCATTCCTCCTCGCCCGCCGGAGAGAAGCTGACGGTGCCATTGATCTGGGCCAGGCGCGCGACGCGCCCGGGTGGGTCGGCGAGTACCGTTGCGCAGGCGATGAGCGCGGCGGCGCCGCACAAAGCAGTAATCCAGTTACGAAGCGGATTCCGGGATGGGGCCATGTTTCGTCCTCGGTGGGAAGTCTCGTTGTCTGTCGTCGATTTGCGACGCAAAAGCTTGTACCGATTTCCAGCGTGCGCAAGCATTACACGGTTTCTTGCATGGCTTGCCGCGCCGGCCGGTACCGCATGCGCATGCCAACAGCGCAGCAGGAACCGTGCCGTTGCCACCATTAACGCTGGAAGCGAGTGCGGCGATGACAGCGTCGGAAATGTGCGGCCGAAAATGCGAGCGGGGCTACACCGCCGCGCCGACCCTGTCGCGGCAGCGCGTCACCCACTGGGCGGTAAGTTCTTCCTGGACCCCGTTTTGCGCCAGACGCGCCTCGAGCCCTTCGAAGACGACGGCGTCGAGATTCTGATCCTGATTGAAGCAGGAGAAGACGTAGCTGATTTTTCCCGTCGCCGGATCGCGCTGCGGCTGCAGGCACTGCGCGCAAATTTCCTTCATCATGCATTGCATCGGCGAGTTGATCGAGCCGATGCCGCGCTGCGCCGGCTTGACGAATGCCTTGAGCTCGCCGTGCCGCGCGGCGGCGACCGCCGCCATCATCCGGTCCGAGCCGATGGCGATCATGCGATCGCCTTCCGCGAACGGAATCGGTTGCTCGCCCAGCGCGCCGCTTGCGTACGCCGCCATCGCCTGCACGATGTTGCCGACGAAGCTCTTGTCCTGCGCGCGCCCAGGCACGAAGCCGGGGCCTTCGTCGCAGCACCACACCACGAGGTCCGCCGCCGCTTCGATTTCGGCGACCTTGTAGCGATCAATCATCTTGCGATAGCCGGCAAAGTAGAGCACGCGCGAGCCGGCATTGCGGAACGCCTGCCCGATGGAGAGCAGAACGGCATTGCCGAGGCCGCCGCCGGCGAGCACGACTGTTTCGTCGCCGGCGATCTCGGTCGGCGTTCCCGTCGGGCCCATCAGCACGACGGGCTCGCCGGGTTTGAGCAAGGCGCAAAGATCGGAAGAACCGCCCATCTCGAGAACGATCGTAGAAATGAGCCCCCGCTCGCGATCGACCCAGGCGCCGGTCAGCGCGATGCCTTCCATCGCGAGCCGCGTGCCGTCGACCCTGGCGGCTAGCGTTTCGAAGTTCTGCAAGCGGTAGAACTGCCCTGGTGCGAAGCGGCGGGCGGCGGCCGGGGCATGCACGACGACTTCGACAATGGTCGGAGTGAGCCGCGCCACCCGCTCCACCGTGGCGGAGAGCTCGTTGCGGATCCCAGCGAGAAAGTCGGCGTCGGCGAGCGGCGACGCGGCCTCCTGCCGCGCCAGCATGCGGCTCACGATCGGGTAGCCCTTGGTGGCGCTCGCCATCGCCTTGACGACATTGCCGTAGAACGACGGATGCAGATCGCCGAAGAAGCTGATCGCGCGACCGTCGGGCTGGAGCGCCGTCAGCACGTGCGTCGTCGCGGGCTTTGCCAGCCCTTTCTCGGGCCGAACGTGCTGGCCGGTTTCGTCGATCGCCTCGAAATAACGGCCATCGAGACGGAAATGCAGCGGGTCTTCGCGCGCCGCGATCGTGTTGGGCTGCGTGCCCGCGGCGATGAGAATCGTTCGTGCCGGCAGCTCCGCGTGGCCCGTCTCGTGCCAGACTCCGTCGCCATCGGTGTGTTGCACCGAGACCGCGAGCGCGCGCGCCCGGCCGTGGGCATCGACTTCGATCGCGCGCGGGGTCAACCCATCGGCGAAGCGAATGCCCTCCTCGAACGCTTTCGCGACCTCCTCGTGATTGAGCGTGTACGACGGGCTGTCGATCAAGCGTCGACGATACGCGATGGTTACGCCACCCCACGCCTGCAGCAGCTCGAGGACGCGCGGCGGCCGTGCTTCCGCCAGCGCCGCGGCGCGCTCGGCGCGGATCGCGCGTGCGTGGCCGAGAAACTCCTGCGCGATCTCGCGCTCGTCGTCCGACCATGTGGCCTCGACCGCGGCTCGCCCCTGCTCGAGCGTCAAGGCCTCGTAGCGCGCCAGAAACTTTTCGACCTGCACAGGGTAATACGCGAGCGATTCGGTTGCGGTGTCGATGGCGGTGAGTCCGCCGCCGACGATGACGGCCGGCAGCCGCAGCTGCATGTTCGCAACCGAGTCGCGCCGCGCGGCGCCGGTGAGCTGCAGCGCCATGAGGAAATCCGACGCCGTGCGCACGCCGTTGGCGAGCCCGTTGGGCAGATCGAGCACCGTCGGCCTGCCCGCGCCCGCGCAGAGCGCGATGTGATCGAAGCCCAGCCCGAACGCGCCCTCGGCGGTCAGCGTGCCGCCGAAGCGCACGCCGCCATGCAGCGCGAAACGCTCGCGGCGCTCGAGCAATAGCCGGATCAGCTTGAGGAAGTTCTTGTCCCAGCGGACGGTGATGCCGTATTCCGCGACGCCGCCGAAGCCCGCCATCACGCGATTCTCGAGCGGCTCGCGCAAACTTGCGCTGTCGCGGATCGGTGCGAAAGCGACCGACGTCCCGAACGGCGTGACGCCCGACTGCTCCACAGGCAGTGGCTCGATTTTCAGCCCGTCGATACCGACGACGGTATGGCCGTCGTTGAGCAGGTGGTGCGCCAGCGTGAATCCCGCGGGACCCATGCCGACGACGAGCACGCGCTTTCCCGTCGCCTCGCGCGGCACAGGCCGGCGCACGTGGAGCGGATTCCACCGCGTCAGAAGCCCGTAGATCTCGAATCCCCAGGGCAGCGCCAGCACATCCTTGAGCACGCGCGTTTCCGACTGCGGAATGTCGACCGGGTCCTGTTTCTGGTAGATGCACGACTTCATGCAGTCGTTGCAGATGCGGTGCCCCGTCGCCGCAACCAGCGGATTATCGACGCAGATCACCGCCAGCGCGCCGAGCGCCCAGCCCTCCGCGCGCAACTTGTGGAACTCGGAGATCTTCTCCTCCAGCGGGCAGCCCGCCAGCGTGACGCCGAACGGCGACTTCTTGAACGGGGCCGCGGCGCCATTCGCGGGTTTCTTCTCATGCAGGCCCGACGAGCACGAGTCCTTCTGCTGCTCGTGGCACCAGATGCAGTAGTGCGCCTGGTCGAGGCCGCCAGCAAGGTCGGCGCCGGGATCGGTCAGGGCGAAGCCGTCGCGACGGCGAAGGTGGTCGTCGGGCAGCCGCCACATGTCCACACCGCCACGCGTCTCGCGCTCGACGGGGATGAGCTGCAAGTAGTCGAGCTTGCGCGGCGCCTTGAACAATACGCCCGACTTGTGTCGGGCCTTGCCCGCCGGCGTTTGGACCGCCCAGGCCGCGTAACGAAGCGCGAGGTCGATGTCAGCCGCGTGCGCGGCTTCGTCACGGCCCCAGGCGCCCACGTGCGAGGCGAACGCAAGCTCGCCGCGCTGCCCAACGAGAGGCTCGCCTAACTTGGCTTCGAGCTCCGCACGAAGCGCATCGCCGTCGAAGCCCGCCGCGTCGTCGGCTTTGTACTTGTTGAGCGCCTTGCGCTGCACGACCTGCCGCTTACAGGCGAACAGCGGCGCGAGCTCATGCTGCGCCGCCTGCAGAGCAGTCACTTCGGATTCGACGCCGAACAGTTGCGCCAGGAAATCCTCGAGCTGCGGCGCAAGCGCGATCAGCAACTCCGATTCGCCCTTCCGCCCGAGCGCGTCGGGATCGGCGCGCGCGCTCGCGAGCCGCGCGGCGAGCGCGGCATCGGCTTGCCCAAGCCAGGCGCCGAAGACCGCGTCCAGCCTCTGCAGGCCGGCCGTCGAATAGAGGTCGCGAAAACTGAAGCCGAAACCGAGTTGGAGCATCGAGAACACTGCCATCCGCATTGCGAATAAACGTACAATTTTACCTTATCGACGGCACGCGCCGCAGCCCTCTTGGCTGCATAAGCATAGAAGCCGGATGTCGCCGCGATGGTGCGTGGAGAATCCGCTTCCCGAACCACCGCCAGCGCGGCTATGATCGCGGTCCGCGCGTTCTACGGCCCGGAGTTCCATTGGACCGCCGTAGCGCGCCATGCACGGGGTGAGGATGAATTCCTTTTTCAGGCTTCCGCAAGCGCTGCTCGCGGCCGCAGCGCTGGCTAGCATGACGGCGATGGCACAGCCGATAAAGCTGGGCGAGCTCAACAGCTACAAGACCTTCCCGGCTTTTCTCGAACCATACAAGAAAGGCATGGAGCTCGCCGTCGAGGAGATCAACGCGGGCGGCGGCGTGCTCGGCCGCCCGCTGGAGCTCGTCACGCGCGACGACAACGGCAACGCGGGAGACGCCGTGCGCGTGGCCGAAGAGCTCTTGGCGAGGGAGAAAGTCGATGCCCTGATGGGGACATTCTCTTCCGCCGTCGGACTTGCCGTGGCCGATTTCGCGCGGCAGCGGCGGGCCTTCTTTCTCGCCGCCGAGCCGCTGACCGACAAGATCGTCTGGGAAAGCGGCAACAAGTACACGTTCCGCCTGCGACCGTCGACATATATGCAGACCGCGATGCTCGTCCCCGATGCGGTGCGCCTGAACAAGAGACGCTGGGCGATCGTGTATCCGAATTACGAATACGGGACGGCGGCGACGGCCGCGTTCAAGCAGTTGATGATCGCGCGCCAGTCATCGGCGATCGAGTTCGTCGAGATCGCGGTTCCACTCGGCAAGATCGACGCCGGACCGGTCGTGCAGGCGCTGCTCGAGACAAAGCCCGACGCCATCTTCTCGTCGCTGTTCGCGGCGGACCTCGCTAAGTTCGTACGCGAAGGCGAGTTGCGCGGGCTGTTCCGCGATCGGCCCGTGGTCAATCTGCTCGGCGGCGAGCCGGAATATCTCGATCCCCTGAAGGATGAGGCGCCGGTGGGCTGGTACGTCACCGGCTATCCCTGGTCGGACATCGCCACGCCCGAGCACAAGCGCTTCCTCCAAGCCTATCAGGCAAAGTTCAAGGACTACCCGCGACAGGGCTCGGTCGTCGGCTACAGCGCCGTGATGAGCGTCGCCGCTGCGATGCGCAAGGCGAAATCGACCGATGCCGAAAAGCTCGTCGTGGCCATGAAAGGGCTGGTCGTCGACACCCCCTTCGGCAAAGTGACGTATCGAGCGCTCGACCATCAGTCGACGATGGGTGCTTATGTGGGGCGACTCGCCGTCAAGGATGGCAAGGGCGTGATGGTCGACTGGAAGTATGCCAACGGCGCCGACTATCTGCCCTCGGACGACTGGGTGCGCGCGCATCGACCGCCGGACTAGCGCTCGTAGGTGCGAATTTATTCGCACGCAACGTCACGCGGCGCGCCGTGGCCGAATGAATTCGGCCCTACGATTGCGAGCGTCCTCGTGAGCCTCTCCGCCCTCCTCATCCAGCTCGTCAACGGTCTTGCCGGCGCGTCGGCCGCAAGCGTCGACTCGCCACGCGCGATCCCCGCATCGCTTCGCTCGCGGGGCCGAGGATGCGACGCTTGCCCTCTGGGGCCCCGAGGATCTGCTGGGACCTCGCGCTTCCGGCTTCAAAGGCGCGATCGAAATCGCCGGCCGGGTGCTACCGCAATACGATGCGCTGCTGATCGGCATCGGACCGGCGATCCTGCTCGCGCTGTGGTGGCTCCTCAAGCGCACGCGCTGGGGAATGCTGGTGCGCGCGGCGACCGAGAACCGGGTGATGGTGCAAGCGCTGGGCGTCAATGAGGTATGGCTGTTCACGAGCGTGTTCTTCCTGGGCGCGCTGCTCGCCGGCCTGGCCGGGGCGCTGCAGTTGCCGCGCGAATCGGCCAATCTGGCGATGGACCTCTCGGTGATCGCCGAAGCGTTCGTCGTCACCGTCGTCGGCGGATTGGGCTCGATTCCCGGTGCATTCATTGCCGCGCTTTTGATCGGCCTGGTCAAGGCGGTTTGCATCGGCCTGGGACAAGTCCAGCTGGGCAGCGTGGTCATCGCGTTCCCGAAGCTCACGCTGGTCGCCGAGTTCGTCGTGATGGCAGTCGTACTCGCGGTCAAGCCGTACGGCCTGTTGGGCAGCGCACCTGCGGCGCCGCCGACGACGCCGGTCACCGAGCACCGCGCGCTGGTGAGGCCGCCCGGTCGCCGCAGCCTGATCACCGCGCTCGCCGCCATCGCGATCGTCGCGCTGTTGCCAGCGATCGGTGACGAATACGATCTCGTGCTCGCCACCGACGTGCTGGTATTCACGTTGTTCGCGGCCAGCCTGCAATTCATGCTTGGCGTCGGCGGGCTGGCATCATTCGGCCACGCCGCGTATTTCGGGCTGGGCGCCTATGCCGCCGCGCTCGCGGTCAGGCACGGCGTCGCGATGGAAGCCGCTCTCGTCTTCGCGCCTGCCGCTGCGCTCGTCGGGGCGCTCATCTTCGGCTGGTTCTGCGTCAGGCTGTCGGGTATCTATCTCGCGATGCTGACGCTCGCCTTCGCGCAGATCGTATGGTCGGTCGCGTTCCAGTGGGACAGCGTCACCGGCGGCTCGAATGGATTGATCGGCGTCTGGCCACCCGCGTGGCTCGGCGGGAAACAAGCCTATTTCCACTTCACGCTCTGCGTCATCGCGGCCGCGCTGATCGCGATTGCCTGGCTCGCGCACACGCCGTTCGGCTACGCGCTACGCGCCGGCCGCGACTCGCGGCTGCGCGCCGAGGCGAGCGGCATCGACGTCCGCGCGACGCAATGGGCGGCATTCGCACTCGCCGGCGCATTTGCCGGCCTGGCCGGTGGCTTGTATGCATTCTCCAAAGGCAGCATCTCGCCCGAAACGCTGGCGATTCCGCGTTCGGTCGACGCGCTGGTCATGGTCCTGCTCGGCGGACTCAATGCGCTCGTCGGTCCGCTGCTGGGCGCGGCGGCGTTCATCGGGTTGCAGGACTCGCTGGCACGCGCGACCGAGTACTGGCGCGCCGGGCTCGGCGTGGCGATCCTGCTGCTGGTGCTCGTGTTTCCCCTGGGCATCGGCGGCGCCGCGCAATGGCTGCTCGCACGAATCAGACGATGAACGGCGCACAATCGCCTGCGGTTGTGCTTACTGTGGATCGCCTCGCGAAGTCGTTCGGCGGTGTCGAAGCCGTGCGCGATGTCTCGTTCGCGCTCACCGCCGGCGAAATCGTGGCGATGATCGGACCCAACGGCGCCGGCAAGACAACCTGCTTCAACCTCGTCAACGGCCAGCTTGCGCCGGATGCCGGCAGCGTGACGCTGCTCGGGCGGCGCATCGACGGCTTGCCGCCGCGCACGATCGCCCGCGCCGGAGTCGGACGCACGTTCCAGATCGCCCGTCGGCTCGTCCATCAGCAGCAGCTTCGGCGCATTGGCGAGTGCGAGCGCGAGCTCGATGCGTTTAGCGTCGCCATAGGCAAGCGTCGCGCAGCCCTGGTCGGCGAGGGCGGCCATGCCGACCCGACCGAGCAGATCATTGGCTTCATCGACGTGCACATCGGTCGCGCGGGCGGCAATGCCGCGCTGCTCGCCCGCGTGCGCAATCAGCGCCATTTGCACGTTCTCACGCACGGTCATCGACGCGAACGTCGCGGCGATCTGGAACGTGCGTCCGACTCCGGCGCGGGCGATCGTGCGCGGCGGCAAGCCGTCGATGCGCCGCCCGAGCAGCGTCACGCTGCCGGCATCCGGCGCAAGCTGGCCGTTGACGAGGTTGAAGCAGGTTGTCTTGCCGGCGCCGTTGGGTCCGATCATCGCCACGATTTCGCCGGCGGTGAGCGCGAACGAGACATCGCGCACGGCTTCGACACCGCCGAACGACTTCGCGAGGCGATCCACAGTAAGCACAACCGCAGGCGATTGTGCGCCGTTCATCGTCTGATTCGTGCGAGCAGCCATTGCGCGGCGCCGCCGATGCCCAGGGGAAACACGAGCACCAGCAGCAGGATCGCCACGCCGAGCCCGGCGCGCCAGTACTCGGTCGCGCGTGCCAGCGAGTCCTGCAACCCGATGAACGCCGCCGCGCCCAGCAGCGGACCGACGAGCGCATTGAGTCCGCCGAGCAGGACCATGACCAGCGCGTCGACCGAACGCGGAATCGCCAGCGTTTCGGGCGAGATGCTGCCTTTGGAGAATGCATACAAGCCACCGGCCAGGCCGGCAAATGCGCCGGCGAGTGCGAATGCCGCCCATTGCGTCGCGCGGACGTCGATGCCGCTCGCCTCGGCGCGCAGCCGCGAGTCGCGGCCGGCGCGTAGCGCGTAGCCGAACGGCGTGTGCGCGAGCCAGGCAATCGCGATCAGCGCGGCCGCGATGACGCAGAGCGTGAAGTGGAAATAGGCTTGTTTCCCGCCGAGCCACGCGGGTGGCCAGACGCCGATCAATCCATTCGAGCCGCCGGTGACGCTGTCCCACTGGAACGCGACCGACCATACGATCTGCGCGAAGGCGAGCGTCAGCATCGCGAGATAGATACCCGACAGCCTGACGCAGAACCAGCCGAAGATGAGCGCCCCGACGAGCGCAGCGGCAGGCGCGAAGACGAGAGCGGCTTCCATCGCGACGCCGTGCCTGACCGCGAGCGCGGCGGCATAGGCGCCCAGCCCGAAATACGCGGCGTGGCCGAATGATGCCAGCCCGCCGACGCCAAGCATGAATTGCAGGCTGGCCGCGAACAACGCGAATACCAGCACGTCGGTGGCGAGCACGAGATCGTATTCGTCACCGATCGCTGGCAACAGCGCGACGATCGCGATGGCGGCGAGCGCGGTGATCAGGCTGCGGCGACCGGGCGGCCTCACCAGCGCGCGGTGCTCGGTGACCGGCGTCGTCGGCGGCGCCGCAGGTGCGCTGCCCAACAGGCCGTACGGCTTGACCGCGAGTACGACTGCCATCACGACGAACTCGGCGACCAGCGTGAGCTTCGGGAACGCGATGACCACGCTGCCCAGCTGGACTTGTCCCAGGCCGATGCAAACCGCCTTGACCAGGCCGATCAAAAGCGCGGCAATGAATGCACCGGGAATCGAGCCCAATCCGCCGACGACGGTGACGACGAACGCTTCGGCGATCACCGAGAGGTCCATCGCCAGATTGGCCGATTCGCGCGGCAACTGCAGCGCCCCGGCCAGGCCGGCGAGCAGCGCGCCCAGGAAGAACACGCTCGTGAACAGCCATACCTCATTGACGCCCAGCGCTTGCACCATCACCCGGTTCTCGGTCGCCGCGCGCACCAGCATTCCCCAGCGCGTGCGCTTGAGGAGCCACCACAGCGCGAGCAGGATCGCCGGTCCGATGCCGATGCTCGATCGCGGGCGCATCATCGCCGAAGGCACTCCCGACGCGATTCGCGCCGATCCGCGCGTGCGGGCGGTCTATCTCGGCAACGACTAGCGGCGCGAGCCCGCAGCGTCGCCAATCGCCCCGCGAGCGAAGCGATGCGGGGATCGCGCGTGGCGAGTCGACGCTTGCGGCCGACGCGCAACGTAACACTCACCGAGTCGGTGCAACGATGCCACCGCGTGCAGATGCGGTTCCCGGCGCATCGCGAGAATGGCGGTAATCGGCCAGGAGCTGGCGAACAACCGCGTCGCTGAAACCGGTCACAGGCCCGACTTTGACCTACGTCCCGGCCGCCATCGCACGCAGTAACGCGTCTTGCCCTCAGTCCGCCAGTCCTACTTTGCGCAGTAACGGACCCCACCGCGGATCGTCGTGCAACGATGCAAGAAATCGGTCGTTCGCCAGGAGCGGCATCCCGGAGTCGCGCTGCGCGTAACCGCGCTCGAGCCATTCGAAGGCGCGGTCGATTTCCCCGCGCTGAGCGCAGAGTTGGCCAATATCGAACGCCGCGATTTCCGCGTGGTTTGCAATCAGCTCGGACAGCGCGGCGTCCGATTCAGCCGCTTGTCCCAAGGCGTGCCGTGCCATGGCCGTATCGAATAGGCGCAACACCGGATGCGGCTCCAGCGAAGCCTCTGCGAGCGCCTCGTCCGGACGACCCTGCTTCAGCCGAATACTTGAGAGGATGCTATGCACCACACCAGCCTTGGGATTGAGGTCGAGCGCCGCGCGAAGCGTCGTCTCTGCGTCGTCAAAGCGTCCGACACTCGAGTAGCTCCTCCCAAGTGCACGCAGGGTGGACGTGCCTAACGGATCGAGGGCAACGGCCTTCTGCAGAAGTTCGAGCGTCTCGTCGTGACGGCCGAGGATGCCTGCGAGGCCGGCACGCGCGATAAGGACGTCCACGTTGCCGGGAGCGAGCTCGAAGGCGCGCCGGAATTCGACATCGGCGGCCTGCAAGTCCCAGTCGCCGCGCTCGAAGACCAGGCCGAGACAGACGTGTGCCTCGGCGAGATCCGGGGCGAGGGCCAGCGCCCGTTGGGCCGCTTCGCGTGCACGCTCGAATCCCGCGGCAAACGGTGCCCACCCCCACGCCGCCTGCAGGTGATACGCTCGCGCCAGGCCTGCCCAGCCGAGAGCGAACTCGGGATCGAGCGCGGTCGCCTGGGCGAGGTATTCCACTGCGCGGGCGACATCCGCTTCGGTCACACGTTCGAGGAAAAATCGTCCCTGCAGGTAAAGGCGGTGGGCCTCGGGATTGTCGGCACGGCCTTGCACCGCAGCCGCCACCTGTGCCGTTGCGTCCGCCGCCCCGCCCAGCAGCGTCGTGCGCAACTCCTTCACCACCGACTGCGCGATGTCATCCTGCACCGCGAAGATATCCTCCAGCGTCCGATCGTAGGTCTCCGACCACAGGTGATAGCCGTCCGCCACCTTCACCAGATGCACCGAGATCCGCATCCGGTTCCCCGCCTTGCGCACGCTGCCTTCCAGCACCGTGGCAACGTTGAGCTTGCGCCCGATCACCGCGATGTCGTCGTTCTTGCCCTTGAACTGGAACGCCGAGGTACGCGCCGCCACCCGCAACCCGCGGATCTTGGCCAGCACGCTGAGCAACTCGTCGGCGAGGCCGTCCGAGAAGTACTCGTCTTCCTCGTCGTGGCTACGGTTTACGAACGGCAGCACAGCGATCGACGGCGCTTCGTGGGCGGGCTCGGCAGCAGCTGGCACGACCGCCTGCGCCGCGCGCGATGGCGCAGCTGGCATCGTCGATTCGGCACCCCCCGACAACAGCCGTTGCACCCGCTCTGCAAATGCCGATGCCGCCTCCGCCGCCGGCAGGTGGGTCCACTGCACCTCACGGAATTTCTCCGGCACCCGCGCATTGGCGTCGATCGTGGCATCGATCACCACTGGCAGCAGGAACGCCCTGTCGTCGGCCATCAGGTGCGAGCGGTCAACGGCGAGCTTCCACTCCAGCCGGAAATACCCCTCCTCGCGCGCTTGCGTGTTGGCCGATATGACGGGCACGAACAACGCACATTCCTTGATCTGCCGGCGGATCGACGCGTCCCACACGTCGCCCCCACGAAGCTCGCTCTGGTCGAACCAAACGTCCAGGCCCACCGCGCGCAGCGCTTCGCAGAGACGCCGGGCCACCTCCGCATCCTGCGACGCGTAGCTCATAAAAACGGCTTTGGTAGGGGCGCCCATGCGGTGTCGGACCGAAGATTGAGCTCGCTATCCAAGGAAAGTCGCGACGACCGCGCCGATTGTCACCCAGTTGCACTCGGACCCGCAATCCGATGGTGAGATCCGGTCGCGGACCGGTCATTCCCCGAAGCTCGGGCATCGGGCGGTGTCGGGTAACGTAACGGAAGCAATGGCTGCTTTCCGGCTGCGGCTATGGCCGCTCAGGCTCGAGCTGCGACCGTCATTGAACAGGCGCCCAAAAAATCGGTCGTTGGTGAAGACTCGGTAACGGCGCCTCGAGGCGCGGTGCGCAACAAGTCGATATCAGGCTCGGAGTGGCTCGTCGCAATGCCGAAATTACCGCCGCCGCCACGCAAGCCCCAGATAGCCGAAGCCGCCGCCCAGTGTTAGGCCCGCGATCCCGGTGGCATGAGTCTGCCTTTCAATCTAGGCTCAAGCCGCGATTCGGGTCAAGAACGACGTGCCGTCGAAAGGCCCGATGGTTGGCTAACGGACAGGCAAATCGCTCCGTCGCCGTTGGCGCAGCTTCGCGACGTGAATGCGGCAATTCGTCGGCTGATCATTGAATGCGATCGCCGGGCTGCCTAAAGTGTAGTCCAGCCGCAGACGCCAGGTAAGGCGATTCCGACCGCTCTTGGCTGCAATCAGAGCTCAATGCAACTGTGCGGAGGAGCATGGAAGCCATAGGGGCGCTTGCGTTGGCAAACAGGAAGTGAGCAGGCAAGAACCCAAGTGAGGAGATAACGATGAACCGCTACGAAACCTCGATCCCGCGCGTCGCTTTCGGTATTGCCGCTGTCGCCATGACCGGGATCACCATCGGCGTATTGGTGGTCATCCCGGCGAAAATGGACTCCGACAGCCGTGAACCTCGCATGCTGGCGGCGTCGAACGTCGCTGCACCGGCGACCACGGGCGTCGTCACCGGCTCGGCGACCATCGACGTCGTCGCTGTACGCGACCCAGGGTTGTCCGCGGTCGCGTGCAGCTCGTTACATCCGAATCGCAAGCCGGAAGGCTGAAAGACGATCTCCCTCGCCGGCTTCCCGCCCCGAAGCCAGTCGACGAGGTGATCGAACGAGGCGACGCGAGCAGATGCAGGCGCATCGTCATTCAATGGAGGAATCATGAGACGAAACCCGGGTTTGTTTGCGGCAGTCGCCGCCGCGTTCTTCGCTGCGTCTACGTGCGCGGATGCGTCTCCGGCCGTGCAACAAAAGATCGCATCCGTCCAATACCTCGTGGGGACCTGGAACTGCTCGCACACGGTCGGCACGTTTTCCGGCGCCTACACGACAACCTACGCCAAGGCACTGGGCGACCTGTGGCTCAAGCAAACATACGACTTTCCCCCTGAGCAGACCGCGAAGAGCGAGCCGGGTGTGCACGCCGAATACTTCATGGGGTTTGACGAGAGGCGGCAGGCCTGGGTCCGCTTTGGCGTCATGAGCACGGGCCAGTACTTCGCGATCCGGATGACCGATACAGGCGACAGCGGCTGGTCGTGGAAATACGTCAGTTTCTTCAAAACACAACAGCCGGAAGCGCCGGGCAGCGACGCGACATTCACCAAAAAGTCGAATGTCGAATATACCGTGGACGGTCCCAGCTACGAGCAAAATGGCACCCGCGTCACAGAGCATCATGTCTGCAAGAAGCTCTGAGCGGAGGCGCGAACGGTCGCGACCATCTGTTCAGGGTCAGTAACTGCCACGTCTCGAAGTGGCCAACTCCTCACGTTGGACTCTCGTCCGTAGCCAAGGGACCCGAGCGGCTTACCAGGACGAGGCGGTAGCGCGCGATGGCCCGCCTCAGTCCTGGTCCGGTCTGCATCCCTAATGCCGGCGCGCGTTGGGGCGTCGCTGGCGACGCCGCCCGACTAACAACCCGCGTAACCCACGCGCCCGTATTGATCGACATAGGGCGTGCAGCCGCGGATTGCCCGCATGCTGTAGTCGTATGTGGCATTGCTCCTGCGCTGCGAGTTGTCGAACTGCGCCCGGTTGTACGCCTGGCCGGCCTGATTGGCGGCGTTGATGCTCGCGCGCAGCGACTCGTTGGTGACTCCCGTCGGCAGCGACGGTCCCGTGTAACCGGCCGCACGCAGTTGTTGCATGTACTGGTAGTACTGCGTCGCCGCCGCATTTGCCCTGGCCTGTCCCTGGTTGTACGCATTCATCTGCGATCGGATGGCCCAGGACATGTCCATCGGCGGGTTCTGCGCATGCGCCGCGGACGAAGCAAGTACGGCACAACTAACGGAAAGCGCGACAACGCTGGCGATTTTGAGTGTGCGGTTCAACATTTGGATCTCCTTAGGTCTGTGGTTGACTCGGGTAGGGTGCGGAGGCGTTCAACGCGTACCGCTACCTTGGAGCGAAATCTAGATGCCGAGCGTTAGGCAAACGCTAGAAGACCCAAAAAAGCTGTCCGCGGGTGTAGCGGATGTGCAACATCGGACGGAAAAACAGCGGTTTAGTCGCTGCCCGTTAGGGCAGGATCGATCGCTTTCGGCCAGCGAAAGCCCCGCGCCGTGGGCCCACAGCATGGCGGTACGCGGCGAACGACAGCGCCGGGTTGTACGCTCGTACCGGGCGAGGTGAGAAAAACTTTCCAACTTGTTACAGTGGGCGCCTACTCGGTTTCGCGTGACATGTCCACCTTGTTGCCTGCCTCGCCCTGGCGCACTTTTTCTCGTCGCCTTCTTCTCTATCTTGGTGGCATTGCGGTGGTCGCTCTGGTTGCGTTCG
>VBCS01000386.1 GCA_005888955.1 Betaproteobacteria bacterium | reverse complement strand
CCGGCAAAGTGATTCGCCATGTATTTCCAGCAGCCGAGACAGGCTTCGATCCGGCGGGGGCGCAGGATCTGTATTCCGCGACCATCGAGCAGGTGATCTTCGAGACGCTGCTCACCTACGATTACCTCGCGCGGCCCGCCAAAGTCGTGCCCCTCGTGGCAGAGGCGTTGCCGCAGATCACCGACAACGGCAGGACGTATACGATCAAGATCAGGAGGGGCATTCACTTCACGTCCGATCCCGCGTTCAAGGGCCAGAAACGCGAGCTCGTCGCGGAGGATTTTATCTACTCGCTCAAGCGGCTGATGGATCCCAGGCTGCGCTCGCCCTGGGCGTGGCTGGTCGAGGGCAAGATCGTCGGCCTCGACGAACTTGCGGAAGCGGCAAAGAAGAGTGGCAAGTTCAATTACGATGCGAAGATTTCCGGCCTTGAAGCGATCGACCGGTACACGCTGCGCATCCGGCTCAAGGAGACCGACTACAATCTGCCCTACGTGCTGGCGCACGAGCCGACGTCCGCGGTCGCACGCGAGGTGATCGAGAAGTACGCCGACGAATCCGGACGCGCGATGTCGAATCCGGTCGGCACCGGACCGTACGTGCTCAAGGAGTGGGTGCGCTCGTCGAAGATCATCCTCGAAGCGAATCCGGAATTTCGCGGCTTCGTCTGGGACTTCAGGCCCGGCAGCGATGCCGAAGACAAACGCATCGTCGCCGAAATGAAGGGCAAGAAGATGCCGCAGGTCGGTCGGATCGAAGTAAGCATCATCGAGGAAGATCAGGCAAGGCTGCTCGCGTTCGAAAAGGGCCAGCTCGACATCATGAACATGGAGGCGCCGCTGGCACCCAATGCGCTCGACGGCGCAACGCTGAAGCCGTCGCTGGCCAGCCGCGGCGTCAAGCTGTCACGGTTTGTCGATCCGGAGATCACCTATCACTACTGGAATATGCGGGACCCGGTCGTGGGCGGGCTCGGCAAGGAGAAAATCGCGTTGCGCCGCGCGATGGCGATGGCGTTCAACGTCGACGACGAGATCAGAATCGTCCGCAATGGTCAGGCGGTCGAGGCGCAGTTTCCGATTCCGCCGGGGGTCGTCGGCCACGACGCGAATTACCGGACGATCGTGAAGTTCGACCCCGCGAGTGCCAACGCGCTGCTTGACCGTTTCGGCTACAAGACGGGCGCCGACGGCTATCGTGGGCTGCCCGATGGCAGGCCGCTCGTGATCAGGTACACTTCGCGGCCGGAAACGCTCGGCCGGCAACAGGATGAGCTTTGGGCCAAGGCCTTCGCCCTGATCGGCATCAGGATGGAAGTGCAGAAAATGAGATTTCCGGACCAGCTGAAAGCGGAGAAAGAGTGCAAGCTGATGATGCGCACTGCGTCGTGGATCGCCGATTATCCCGACGCCGACAACTTCATGCAGCTCCTCTACAGCAAGAACATCCACCAGACCAACGCCGCCTGCGCAACGATCCCCGAGTACGATAAGCTTTACGAGCAGAGCATACGCATGCCGTCGTCTCCGGAACGCGACAAGCTATATCACCAAATGGCGAAGATCATCGAGACCTACGCGCCGTGGCGGCTCGATATCAGCCGCTACCGCAACATGCTCGTCCAGCCACAGGTGCAGGGCTACAAGAAACACCCGATCCTGCATTCCGAGTGGCAATACATCGACGTCGATACGGGGAAGAAGGACAAATAATACGGGCCGCGCCGAACGGGCCGCGGTCACGGGCGGCCGCCCGAACGGCGACAAGTCCGATGACCCGGGGCGCGTGATTTAAGCGCAACGGAAGGAGGCTGCAGATGTACGCATACATCTTTAGACGGGTCTGGCAGATGATCCCGACCATACTCGGCGTCATCCTGCTCGTCTTCCTCCTGTTCAATTGGATCGGCGGCGATCCGGCGTACGTTCTCGCCGGCAAGATCTCCAGCGCCGAGCAGATCGCCAACATTCGCAAGCAGCTCGGCGTCGATCAACCCTATTACGTACAGCTCTGGATATTCATCAAGCAGGTGCTGACGGCCGACTTCGGCGCCAGCTGGAGCACCAACGAGGCGGTATCGCACATCATGGCCACTCGGCTCGGCCCGTCGCTGACATTGCTGATTCCATGGCTGATCCTCTCGACCCTGATCTTGATCGGGCTCGCGCTCGCGGTGGCCTACGTGCGCGGTTCGCTGACGGACCGCGCCGTCATGATCTCGTGCACCGTCGGCCTGTCGATCTCGATTCTGGTCTACATCATCGTCTTCCAGTACGTGTTCGCCTACAAGCTCGGCTGGTTCCCGGTGCAGGGCTGGGGCGACGGGTTCTGGGAGAACCTCGTCGTCTATGCGTCGCTTCCGGTATTGATCCTGCTGGTCGTCAGCATCGCGCCGGACCTGCGCCTTTTCCGCACCTTCGTTCTCGACGAGATCAATCAGGACTACGTGCGCACCGCGCGCGCGAAAGGGCTGTCGGAGAACCGCATCATGTGGGTGCACGTGCTGCGCAACGCGTCGATCCCCATCATCACGCATGTGATGGCGACGCTGCCGGGCCTGCTGATCGGCGCATTCCTGGTCGAGCGCTTCTTCTCGATCCCCGGCATCGGGCGCGAGGTGATTCTCGCGGTCGAGCGCAGCGACTTTCCGGTGATCAAGGCGATCACCGTTTATGTCGCCGTCGCGACGATGATCTTCAACCTGCTGGCCGACCTGATGTACAAGGCGGTCGACCCGCGCGTACAGCTCAAGTAGGAGACGGCGATGCCTTTCGACAAGCCGCATGCCGTCTCTCCCGGGCTATGGGCGCTGGCGTGGAAGCGGCTGCGCTCCGACGGCGTCGCGATGGTCTCGCTGGCGATCGTTGCGGTGTTCCTGGTGATGATGGTGCTGTCGGGAACGGGGCTTATCGCGAAAGACTGGGCGAAAGAGGTCGGGGTCAACTACGCGCCGCCGACGTTCGTCGGGCCCGCCGAGCCCGCGCCCGGCGCGACGAGCGCGCCGGCCGCGACCAGCGCTTCCGACAAGCCAACCGAGCTGCCGATCGAGGATCCGCTCGCCGATGCGCTCGCCGCGATCCGCAACGAAGGTGCCGCGGCGCCGAAGGCCCCGGAAGCCTCGGTCGCGGAGGACAACAAGACCGTAGATCCGCTCGCCGAAGTGATGGCGGACATCAGGAGCAAGGCGGTCGAGAATGTGGCTGCAGAAGCGCGAGCCCCGACGTTGCCTTTGGGTGGCGACAAGTGGGGCCGTGACGTGCTCAAGAAGGTGATCAAGGGCTCGGAAACGTCGATCTTCGTCGGACTCGCCGCAGCGTGCGTGGCCACGCTGCTCGGCACGGTGTTTGGCGCCGTCGCCGGCTACTACGGCAAGTGGCTCGACGATTTCTTCAACTGGTTCTACAGCGTGTTCACGGCGATCCCGTACCTGCTGCTGATCCTCGCCGTTGCCGCCGTGCTGCAACAGAAGGGGACGTTCACTATCGTGCTGATCCTGGGGCTGACCGGCTGGACGGGCACTTTCCGGCTGATCCGCGGCGAATATCTCAAGCACAAGGGCCGCGAGTACGTGCAGGCGGCCGATGCAATCGGCGCGTCCAACGCGCGCCGCATGTTCGTGCACATTTTCCCGAACATCAGCCATGTGGTCCTGGTGCAGCTCTCGATCTACACCGTTGCTTTCATCAAATCGGAGGTGATCCTGTCGTTCCTGGGCTTCGGCGTACCGGTCGACGTCGTCTCCTGGGGTTCGATGTTGAACGAGGCGCAGAACGAACTGATTTTGGGCAAATGGTGGCAGCTCGCTGCCGCCGGAACGTTCATGGCGGTTCTGGTCACCGCGTTCAGCCTGTTTACCGATGCCCTGCGTGACGCGCTGGATCCGAAATTGAAGTGACCGGATGGCGTGACGCCCATGGAAGCCCTGCTCTCTGTCCGCAATCTCCGGATCAATTTCCGGCTCGACAAGGACACGACCTTCGAAGCCGTCAAAGGGATCAGCTTCGACATCCCGAAAAATGCCACGGTGGCGCTGGTCGGCGAGTCGGGCAGCGGCAAGTCGGTGACTTCGCTG
>VBCS01000385.1 GCA_005888955.1 Betaproteobacteria bacterium | reverse complement strand
GATCAACGCCTTTCCCTCGCAGATGTCGGGCGGGCAGCAGCAGCGGGTGATGATCGCGATGGCGATCGCCTGCGAGCCCAAGCTTCTTATCGCTGACGAGCCGACCACTGCGCTCGACGTGACCATACAAAAGCAGATCCTGGACCTGATCGCGGCGCTGCAGCGCCGGCACCAGATGTCGGTGCTGTTCATCACCCACGACCTCGCAGTCGTCGGCGAGATCGCCGATTACGTCGTGGTGATGCGCAGCGGCGAGATCCGCGAGCAGGGCCCGGCGAAGACCGTGTTC
>VBCS01000384.1 GCA_005888955.1 Betaproteobacteria bacterium | reverse complement strand
TGAACGAGCGCAAGCGGGGAATCCGGCCGTCGGACCCGATCATTCTCGACGTCCGCAAGCTTGGCAAGGACTTCTACACGCGTGAGGGAGTCTTCGGCCAGCGCAAGTTCGAGGCGGTGAAGGACGTGTCCTTCAAGCTGCCCAAGGGAAAGACGCTCGGACTCGTGGGCGAATCGGGTTCCGGCAAGACCACGGTCGGCCTGACGCTTATGCGCCTGCACGAAGCGTCCGCCGGCGAGGCGCTGTTCGAGGGCCGCGACATTTTGTCGATGACGCCGCGCGAGTTCATGGCCTACAAGCGGCGCATCCAGATCATTTTCCAGAACCCCTACGCGTCGCTCAATCCGCGCTTCTTGATCGGCCAGATACTCACCGAGCCCATGATGATCCATGGCGTGGGCTCGTCGACTCAGGAGCGCACGGACCTCGCGTTCGAAATGCTGCAGAAGGTCGGTCTGCCCGAGGTATCGTTCTACAAATATCCGCACGAGTTTTCCGGCGGACAACGGCAGCGCATCGC
>VBCS01000383.1 GCA_005888955.1 Betaproteobacteria bacterium | reverse complement strand
CCTGCTGCAGGACCTGCAGGATGAGTTTCACCTCTCGTATATCTTCATCTCGCACGATCTTGCGGTCGTGAAGTACATCTCCGATCAGGTGATGGTCATGAACCAGGGGGAGATCATCGAGATCGCCGACTCCGACGAGATCTACCGGCACCCGCAGCAGCCGTATACGAAGAAGCTTCTGTCCGCGATACCCAAGGGCTGGCATCGCGGAGCGTAGGGCCGGATTTATCCGGCCAACGCCGCGGCCGAATGAATTCGGCCCTACAGCATCAGGAGCCGAACGCCGCGAGCGCCATCGAGCGCTATCGGGCGCATGCGGAAGGATACGACGCCTCCGCCGCGCGCACGATGCGGTTGCGCCGGCGCACGATCGCAGCGCTCAAGCTCGGACGCGGTGACGCAGTCCTCGACGTGGCGTGCGGGACGGGTCTGTCATTTCCTCTGCTCGTCGCCGCCGTCGGCAGGGAAGGACGGGTCACCGGCGTCGAGCTTTCGCCCGACATGGCGCGCCGTGCGCGGGACCGGATCGCGAGCGCCGGTTGGTCCAACGTGATGCTGATCGAAGCCGCGGCCGAGGACGCGGCACTGGCCGGACCGTTCGACGCCGTGCTGTTTAACTTCACGCACGACGTGCTGCAATCGCCGGCGGCGCTGGCGCGGCTTTTTGCCAGCGTCGCGCCGGGCGCGCGCGTCGCGGCGTCGGGCTCGAAGCTTCTGCCCCGCTGGCTGGCGCCGGCAAACTTTCTCGTCCGGCGGATGAACGGCCCTTATCTGACGACGTTCGCAGGCTTGCGGCAGCCTTGGCGTTATCTCACCGAATACGTTCCGGATCTCGCAGTGCGCACAGCGCTTTGGGGCGCCGGCTACGTGGCGTTCGGCCATTACACGCCGCGGTAAGACGCATCGCGGGCTACGTCTGCGTAGGTGCGAATTCATTCGCACGCAGCGTGATCATGCCGCGATGCGGCCGAATGAATTCGGCCCTACAACGTGAACGCCATGTCGCGCACGACCGCTCCAGGGAGCCGCATGCTGCTGACGTTGCGCGCGCGGTACGTTTCGCCGTTGACGAGCAACTCACGGTCGGCGGTGAGCCCGACCAACTGGTCGCCGAGCAGCCGGAAGACGCTATCGTCGAAACGCATGACGTCGACCGGCGCCACGATCTTCCCCGACTCCACCCAGAACGAGGCGAAGCGGGTCATGCCGGTCAATCGGCATGCCGGCCGATCGGAGAAGTTGAGATACCAGAGATTGCCGAGATAAAGCCCGGTGTCGAGTGCGGCCATGGCGTCGGCCGAGGCGAGATCGCCCGCGGCCATGTCGAGCGATTCC
>VBCS01000382.1 GCA_005888955.1 Betaproteobacteria bacterium | reverse complement strand
CCCCCACTGGTCAAGTGGCGCTACGATTGGCGCCCGGCGCCAGGCTCCCCCGAAGCGCGTCTGTACACCGACTTCCTCACCGCAAGGGATTGGCTGGAAGCATGAAGACCACGGATCGCTTTTCGCATCCCGCACATCTGGTCGAGACGAAGGTCGACGGTGAAGCGATCTTCGACGGCAAGCTCCTGCACGTGCGCCGGGATACGGTGCGCCTGCCGGACGGCACGCTCGCTACGCGCGAGTACATCGTTCATCCCGGGGCGGTGCTGATCGTTCCGGTCCTGCCGGATGGCAGACTCGTCATCGTGCGTCAATTCCGCTATCCGCTAGCCCGGACGCTCATCGAGTTTCCCGCCGGCAAGCTCGATCCTGGCGAGGTGCCGTTGGTCACCGCGCAGCGCGAGCTGCGCGAGGAGGCAGGCTATATCGCCGCAAGCTGGCAGCGGCTCGGCCGCGTACATTCGGTCGTCTCGTATTCGACCGAGGAAATCGAGTTCCTCATCGCCGAGGATCTGACCCACGTCGGCGCGAAGCTCGATGACGGCGAATTCCTGGAGGTCGGAACGATGAGTGAGGAGGAGATGCTCGCGGCCCTCGATCGCGACGAGATCACCGACGCGAAGACCGTCGCCGCGCTGTTGCTTTATGTGCGGCGCCGGCGCGCGCCGCCGGCCAGGCACAGATGATTGCGCGCCGGCTCACGATCAGCGGCCAGGTGCAGGGCGTCGGGTTCCGCTATGCGCTCGCCGACGAAGCACGCGCGCGAAGTCTTCGTGGCTGGGTCAGAAACCGCCGCGACGGCAGCGTCGAGGCCGTCGTCGCGGGGTCCGAGGCCGATGTCGAGGCCGTGATCGCGTGGGCCCGCCACGGGCCCCCCGCGGCGCGGGTGGCGCGCGTAGCCGTCGAGCCCGCGGCAACCGATGTCGCCGAATTCGAAATCGTCACTACGGCGTGAGCAGCGCCGGCGCTCTGTAGATATCCTTCCACGCCGCGTAGCTCGCCGCCGCGAGCAGCGGCAACACGGCGACGAGCCCGATCCAGAACAGCAGCAGTCCGACCAAAGTCAGCGCCAGCGATAGCAGGCCGAACAGCAGCAGCGGTACGATATTGAGCGCAAAGCCGCGCAGGCTCGCTGCGAACGCCGCGACGAATCGCGCCTGCGCGAACAGCGCCGCGAACGGGACGAAGACAAGCGGCAGAGAGGCGAACGTCGCCGCGCTGATCACCGCGACAAGCACGCCCGTCGTGAGGCGCACATCGGTCGGATCGGCGAGCAGGTTGACTTCCGCCAGCGCATAGGCGGTGGCTGTTTCCGCGGCGGAAACCAGCAGGGCAGAGACGACGATCGCGGCCAATGCGCGCGGCGGCGCTCGAAATGCCGCAAAAGCATGGCCGATCGCCAGCGGCCTGCCGCGATCGAGCTCCGCGGCGCCGATCAAAAGCCCGCATTCGATGACCGGGACGATGACTTCGGACGCAGCCCGCCCGATGCCGGGGATAAGCTCGAGCGCGACCTTACTCGCCAGCGTGATGAATCCGAGCGCGCACCACAGCATGGGCGCCCGCTTGAACATGCGCATCGCGGCTTCGAACCAGGTCAGCGCGCTGGCGGCCGGCACCGCGCGCGGCAGTGAGCTCGCGAGCGAAGATGGCGGCGCGTCCATGGCGCGCTCAGAACGGGCGCCTGCTCCGATCCGACCTCACGCGGCTTCACCCAAGTACGCCGCGCGCACCTTCGGGTCTGAGAGCAGCTGCTTCGCTTTTCCTTGCAGCGTGATCTCGCCGCTTTCCATCACGTAGCCGCGGCTGCTGACCTCGAGGGCGAGCTTGGCGTTCTGCTCGATGAGAAGTATCGTGACTCCCTCTTTGGAGACGGCCATGACCGTCTCGAAGACTTTCTGCACCATGAGTGGAGCGAGTCCCATCGACGGCTCGTCGAGCAGCAGGAGCTTCGGCCGCGACATCAGTGCGCGTCCCATCGCCAGCATCTGCTGCTCGCCGCCGGAGAGCGTTCCGGCGGTCTGCTTGCGCCGCTCCTTGAGCCGCGGAAACAGGCCGAAAACGCGCTCGACGTCATCCTTGATCGCCGCTCGGTCGTCGCGAGCGTAGGCGCCCATCGCGAGGTTTTCCTCGATCGTAAGCGCGCCGAAAACTCCCCGGCCTTCTGGCACCATCGACAAGCCTTTCCGGACGAGCTGGAACGCGGGCTTGCCCGTAATGTCCTCTCCGGCGTAGTGGATCTTTCCGGACTTGATCGGTTGCAGGCCGGTGATGCCCTTGAGCGTAGTCGTCTTGCCGGCGCCGTTGGCGCCGATGAGGCAGACCAGCTCGCCCTGATCCACGCTCAAGTCGATCCCCTTCACCGCCTGGATGCCGCCGTAGGCGACCTGCAGATCCTTGAGCTCCAGCAGCGGCGTCGTCACCTATGCACCCTTCAAATTGAGCGTGACCTCTCCGCCCAGATACGCGGCGATCACTTTCGGATCATTCTGCACCGTAGCCGCCGTCCCTTCGGCGATCTTCTTGCCGTAGTCGAGGACCAGCACACGGTCGCACACACTCATCACCAGCTTCATGTCGTGCTCGATCAGCAAGATGGTGATGCCGTCGCGGCGGATGTCCTCGAGCAGGCGTTTCAGCGCCTGCGTCTCGGTCGCGTTCATGCCGGCGGCCGGCTCGTCGAGTGCGAGGAGCTTCGGCTCGGTCGCAAGCGCACGGGCGATCTCGAGGCGGCGCTGGTCCCCGTAGGCGAGATGTTTGGCGAGATCGTTGGCGCGCTTCGCGACGCCGACGTATTCGAGCAGCTCGTAGGAGCGCTTTTCGATGGCTGCCTCCTCGGCCAGCGTGCCCTTGTCGCGCAGGATCGCGCCGAAAACGCCGGCTCGGGTCCGCACGTGGCGGCCGATCATGACGTTCTCCAGCGCGGAGAGGTTCTGGAACAGGCGGATATTCTGGAACGTCCGAGCGATTCCGCGCTCAGCCACCTCGTTGGGTTTGACCCGCTCGAGCGGCTCGCCATCGAAGTTGAACGTGCCGCCGTCCGGCGCATAAATGCCGGTCAGCACGTTGAACAGCGAAGTTTTCCCGGCGCCGTTGGGCCCGATAAGGCCGTAAATCTCGCCGTGATTGATCGTGAAGGAGACGTCGGCGAGTGCCTGCACGCCGCCGAAGCGTTTGGAGACGTCCTCCGCGATGAGCAACGTGAGGTGACTCATTCGGCGACTACCTTGGGAACCTCGAGCTCGCGCTTGCGCACCGCAGAGGGCCACAATCCTGCCGGCCGATACAGCATGATCGCGACCAGCGCGATCCCGAAGACGAGCAACCGGACCGTTTCCGCGTCGAGCAGCACGCGCCCGAACAAGGCGTTCTGCAGCGGTTCCATGGTGGAGCGCAGAACCTCGGGCAGCAGCGTCAGCAGGATCGCACCGAGGATCACGCCGGGGATATTGCCCATGCCGCCGAGAACGACCATCGCCAGCACGATGATCGACTCGAACAGCCCGAAGCTCTCCGGGCTGACGAACTCCTGCGTCGCGGAGAAGATGCCTCCGGCGATGCCGCCGAACGACGCGCCCATCGCGAACGCGAGGAGCTTCACGTTGCGGGTGTTGATGCCCATGGCCTTGGCCGCGACCTCGTCCTCCCGGATCGCCTCCCAGGCGCGGCCGAGCCGCGAGTTCTGCAGCCGGATGTTGATGACGATGACGCCGATCGTAAGCAGAAGCAGCACGTAGTAGTACTTCTGCGGACCGGAAAACGGGACGCCGAGGATGCTCTGCGCGCGGGCGAAGGAAAAGCCGGCGACGTGAAAGGGGTCGATCAGGTTGACGCCCTGCGGACCGTTGGTCACGTTCACCGGCGTATTCAAATTATTGAGAAAGATGCGGATGATCTCGCCGAAACCGAGCGTGACGATCGCGAGATAGTCGCCGCGCAGCTTCAGCGTCGGTGCGCCTAGGAGTATGCCGAAGATGCACGCGAGTCCCGCGCCCAGCGGCAGGATGACCCAGAACGGCAGATGGATACCGAAGTGCGGTGACGCGAGCAGCGCGTACATGTACGCACCGACCGCGTAGAACGCGATGTAGCCGAGATCGAGGAGGCCCGCGAAGCCGACGACGATATTGAGACCGAGCGCGAGCATGATGTAGATCATCGCGAAATTGAGGATGCGCACCCACGCCTGGCCGGCGAGCGCGGCGACGAACGGCAGCAGCGCCAGCGCAAGCGCGACCAGCACGACGCCCGCCCAGACCTTGGGTGGAACCGACTTGCCGCGCCCGTGGGCGGTCATGGGTGTACCCCCACGCTTGCGGCTGTCGCCGCGGCGCTGCCCGCAGAGGGGGCCGAGTGCCTGCAGGGCCGCCCGCGCCTTGGCCCGCTCATGCGCGCTCGCTGACCCGCTCGCCGAGCAAGCCCGACGGCCGGAAAATGAGCACCAGGATCAACACGAAGAAGGCGAAAACGTCCTGGTAGTTGCTGCCGAACATGCTCACCTGGCCCTCGCTGGCGGCGCATTGCTGCTGCAGCGAGTCGGAGAGAAACGGGAATCCGCAGATATTGGATACATCGCCGATATATCCTGCGCCGAGCGCCTCGATGATGCCGAGCAGGACTCCGCCCAGCATCGCGCCGGCGAGATTGCCAATACCGCCCAGGACTGCCGCGGTAAACGCCTTCAGGCCCAGGAGGAAACCCATGTAGTAATGGGCGATGCCGTAATAGGTCATCACCATCAGGCCGGCGACAGCCGCCAGCGCGGCGCCGATCACAAACGCCGCCGAGATCACGACGTTGATGTCGATGCCCATCAATCCTGCCACCTGCGGATTCTGCGCCGTCGCCCGCATCGCCATGCCGAGGCGGGTGCGCTGCACGACGAACACCAGGCCTGCCATCAGCAAGCCGGCGAGCACGACGATCAGCATCTGCAAATCGGTCATCGACGCGCCGAGGACGTTGTACGGCGTCGGCTGGATCAAGGTCGGGAACGTGAGGTAGTTCCGGCCCCAGACGATCAACGCGAGGTTCTGCAGGATGATCGACATGCCGATCGCGGTGATCAGCGGCGCGAGGCGCGGCGCCTTGCGCAGCGGCCGGTAAGCAATCTTTTCCATCGCATAGGCGATGGCCATGCAGACCGTGATCGCGACGAGCAGTCCGGCCAGGATGATGACCACGGACGGCAGCGGGGCATGCGCTCCGAGCAGTGCCATGATGACCGACAGCGACACCATCGCGCCGATCATGACGACCTCGCCATGTGCGAAGTTGATCAGCCCGATGATCCCGTAGACCATCGTGTAGCCGAGGGCCACCAGGGCGTAGACGCTGCCCAGCGTCAGCCCGTTGATCAACTGCTGCAGGAAAGTGTCCAAGCGGTTTCCTCCTCCACCCCGCGGCGTCCGTGTCCGGATTCTCCGCTGCACAGGACGCCTCAGCAATCCCCGGCTTGGGGCGGGCCGCCGCGCCGGACGAAAAAACGGCGCCCCGAGGGCGCCGTTGCCAAGTTTAAATTCCGGTTATTTCTTCTTTTCGTCTTTCTTCATTTCGTCCTTCTTCATCTCCCCCTTCTTCATCTCGCCCTTCATCATCTCGTCCTTCTTCATCGGTTCCGCGGGCGCCGGAGCGGCGGCAGGCGCCGGCGCGGCTGCCGCAACTTTCTCGGTCTTGCCGCCTACGTTGACCGCCATGGGCATGAGCTTGCCGTCCTTGACCTGATAGAGCGTGATGGCGCCGTTCTTGGTGTCGCCATGCTCATCGAACTCGATCTTCGCGGTGATGCCGTCGTAGGAGATCTTCGCGAGCTCAGGAAGATACTTCCCCGGATCGGCCGAGTTGGCTTTTTTCATCGCCTCGATCAGCGTGTTCGCGGCATCGTACGAATACGGAGCGTAGACCTGGATCGGCCCGTACTTCTTGGTGAAACGGTCGACGAAGTCCTTGGCGTTCGGCATCTTGTCCGGCGGCAGGCCGGCCTGAGTGCAATATTGGCCTTCCGCCGCGCCGCCGGCGAGCTTCGGCCATTCTGCCGAACACACGCCGTCACCGGCGATGTACTTCGCCTTGATGCCGAGCTCCTTCATCTGCTTGACCATCGGACCACCCTGCGCGTCCATGCCGCCGTACATGATGACGTCGGGATTCTTGGCCTTGATCTTGGTCAGGATCGCCTTGAAGTCGGTGGCCTTGTCGTTGGTATATTCGCGGGCGACGACGGTCGCGCCGGCGGCCTTGGCGGCCTTCTCCGTCTCGTCGGCCAGGCCCGCGCCGTACGCCGTCTTGTCGTCGATGATCGCGATCTTCTTGGCACCGAGTGAAGTGACCGCTTCCTTGCCGATTACGCTACCTTGCTGCACATCGTTCGCCATGACGCGGAACGTGGTCTTGAAGCCTTGCAAGGTCAGCTTCGGATTGGTCGCGGATGGCGAGACCTGGGGGATGCCTGCATCGCTGTAGATCTTGGAGGCGGGGATCGATGTACCAGAGTTCAGGTGCCCG